>JAPUJM010000136.1 GCA_027296205.1 Actinomycetota bacterium | reverse complement strand
GGCTCACCATCGTCTCGAGGAGCGGATGGCCAAGGATCCCGGTCGCGTGAAGGCGTTCTACGCCGACCTCATCGATCCGCTGACAGTGAAGGGGAGCCAGGAGGTCGCCGTCATCTCTGCGCTCCTCGAAGCCGACACCGGCGAAACCAAGGTTCACGGCTGGGACTGGGGCTACTACGACACCCAGCAGCGCAAGACCGACTACGGGGTCGACAACTTCGAGGTGGCCGAGTACTTCCCCCTCCCCCAGGTCTTGGACGGAATGTTCCAGCTCACATCGGAGATGTTCGGAATCACGTTTCATGAGATCGAGGACCCCGATGTCTGGCATGAGGACGTCTCGATGTTCGCCATGAGCGAAACCGAGACCGGAGAGGAGCTTGCCCGCTTCTATCTCGACCTCTTCCCCAGAGAGGGCAAGTACGGACACGCCGCCGAGTTCCCACTGATTTTGAGTCGAGTGCTCGAGGACGGGTCGTACCAGAACCCGCTTTGCGCATTGGTCGCCAACTTCACCAAGCCGACCGACGACACACCGTCGCTTCTCCAGCATGGCGAGGTGGAAACGTTCTTTCACGAGTTCGGGCACGTGCTCCATCAGAATCTCGGGCGAACCGAGCTCACGCGTTTCTCCGGCACCAACACGGAGAGAGACTTCGTGGAAGCACCCAGTCAGATCATGCAGCATTGGATCTGGCGCTCCGACGTTCTCAAGAGATTCGCCAGGCATTACGAAACGGGAGCTCCCATCCCCGACGAGCTCGTAAACCAGCTTGTCGCGGCAAGACAACTCAACAAGGCCATCTTCCAGTTGAGGCAGATGCAGTACGGCTGGTGGGACCAGGAACTCCACGGAGGCCCCAACCGTGACCTGGATGTCATCCACGAAGAAGGCGCCTCGATTTCGCTCTTGCCGCCACATGAGGGAACATTCGCCCTCGCCTCGTTCGGACACCTCATGGGTGGCTATGACGCCAGCTATTACGGCTACATGTGGTCGGAGGTTTTTGGAGACGACATGTTCTCCAAGTTCGAGCAATTTGGCGTCACAGACCCCGAGGTCGGCATGGCTTACAGAGAGGCCGTACTCGCCAAGGGCGGCACGGTCGACGGAGACCAGCTGCTCAGAGACTTCCTCGGGAGAGAGCCGAACAATGAGGCTTTTCTGGCCAAGCTGGGAATCTCGGGAACCCAATAAGAGGATCGGAACGTCCAAATACCGATAATCGACGGGTTGATTTAACCCCGGTTAACGGGTCGGGCTGGCACTATTTGGGTGCACGGTCACTTATCAGGGATAATCTCTGAGGGAATCACCTGAAGCAAAAGGACGTTTGATCGATACCGGCCCATATCAGGAGGGCCAGATATGACTGACACAGTAAGAGGAGCAGCCATCAAGGGGGTCTCGCGACCCTCGAAGCGATTCTCCAAGGATCGCGTATGCTCCAAGCCAGGTTGCGAAACCAGGCTTTCCCAATACAACAAGGCCGAGTACTGCCACGCCCATGCCCCGATCCGGTTCCCCCGAGTCCGTGGGAAGATCTTGGACGAGCAGGAGGCCTGACAACTTCTGGTTGGGGGCAGGTTCTCTCCCCCTCCCGGCTCCCGGCCAGAACAACCCGAAAGCCCCGGCCATCGGTCGGGGCTTTCTCAGCTTGGCCTCGAATCATGTCTTCGACAAACCTTCTAGTCGGCTGGAAGGTATTTGGTGTATGATCGGGGTATGAAGATCGGAGAGCTGGCCAACAAGACCGGGTTGACGACCAAGACAATCCGGTACTACGAGGACATCGGAGTCCTCCCCGAGCCGGGACGCCATGCCAACGGCTATCGCAGCTACCACCCCTCCGTCATCGATCGGGTGGGATTCATCAAAGACGCCCAGGCGTCCGGGCTCTCGCTCATCGAGATCCAGGTCATCCTCGAGCTTCGTGACGAAGGTGAGTCCACGTGCGGGCACACGGTTCGTCTTCTGGAGTCACACCTCGAAGACGTGCAGACTCAAATCATCGATCTACATCGCACCAAGACTCTGCTCGAGAAGATGATCGTCAAGGCGAAGGCTTTGGATCCGGCCGATTGCCTGAACCCCAATAGATGTCAGACAATCTCAGCTACCCACTTACAAATGGAAGGAACAGGAACGGAATGACTCAAGTACAACTTCAGGTGCCAGAGGTCCACTGCGGTCACTGCAAGAGCAGTCTGGAAGGAGCGGTCGGGTCCATGGGAGGCGTCTCGACCGTCGAAGTATCGGTCTCCGATGCGACCATCGACGTGGCCTATGACGAAGGCGCCGTCGAACTCGACTCCATCAAGGCGACCATCGAAGAGCAGGGTTACGCAGTCTTTGGTTGATCAAAAGCTATCGGAGACCGTCGACACCGACACCATCCTCTTCGACATCGACGGGATGACCTGTGCCACATGCGCGATCAGAATCGAGCGCGTCTTGGACCGTCAGGAGGGTGTTGAAGCGGCGTCGGTGAACCTTGCCGGGGCGACGGCTCTTGTTCGCGTCGATCCGAAAACCGACCCGGCGGCCCTGACAGCCGCCGTCGAGAAGATCGGATACCGACTGGACGAGCGAGATCCCGCGGACCAGCCCCGCGACATGGTCGACCACTATCACGACGACGAGCGCACACAGTGGAAACGCTTCTGGACGGTAGCGACCCTCACCCTGCCTGTCATGGCGTTGGCCTTGTTTGGACCGGATGCCCTCTGGAACCAGGTTCTGCAATGGGTCTTGATCACCCCCGTTGTCGCCTGGGGCGGTTGGCAGTTCCATTCGGTCGCCTTCCGCCAAGCGCGCAGTTTCACCGCAAGCATGGACACGCTGATCTCACTGGGATCGCTCGCTGCCTATCTCTATTCGATTTGGGCGATTTTTGCGGGACAACCGGTGTTCTTCGAGACCGCCGGAATGATCATCAGCCTCATCACTCTCGGGCGCGCCTTCGAGGCTCGCGCCAAAGGTCGGGCCTCCGAAGCCGTCCACCGTCTCATGGAACTCGGCGCCAAAGAGGCTCGGGTCCTCAGGGATGGTCAAGAGAAGATGGTCCCGATCGAGACGGTCCTTCCCGGTGATGTCATGATCGTCCTGCCCGGCGAGAAGATCCCCACCGACGGTTTGATCGAAACCGGAGCCTCATCCCTCGACGAGTCCATGCTCACCGGTGAGTCCCTCCCGGTCGACAAGAGACAAGGCGACGATGTGTTCGGCGGCACCGTCAACCAGGAAGCTCGCCTGACGGTGAAAGCAACGGCTGTCGGCTCCGACACCGCCCTGGCAGCGATCGTCCGGATGGTCGAGGAAGCCCAAGGATCCAAGGCGCCAACGCAACGTCTCGCCGACCGCGTCTCCAGGGTCTTCGTGCCCACTGTCATGCTCCTCGCCGTCGGGACAACCCTTGTTTGGCTGGCCCTCGGCAACGACATTGGCCCGGCATTTCAGGCCGGGGTTGCGGTTCTGATCATCGCCTGCCCGTGCGCCCTGGGATTGGCCACCCCCACCGCGATCATGGTGGGGAGTGGACGAGGCGCTGAGCTCGGGATCCTCTTCAAGCGCGCTGAGGTGTTCGAACAGGCCGGAAACATCGACACGGTCCTCTTCGACAAGACGGGCACGCTCACAACCGGGGTGATGACCCTCACCGACGTGGAAACCGATGAGCTGGAAGAAGAGTTCATCCGGCTGGTCGCTTCTGTCGAGGCAGCCTCGGGGCACCCGATTGGCAAGGCAGTTGCACTCGGGGCCGATGAGAGGGAAATCGATCTGGTAACCCCGGATTCGATCGAGAGCTTCGCCGGACTCGGCGTGATCGGACGAGTCGATGGGCGCCAGATCGTCGTGGGCAAGGCCAAGTTGGGTGCCGATCAGGGTCTGATCGTCCCCGAGCGTTGGGCGGATCGCTTAGCGTCACTGGAGAGCGAAGGGAAGACAGCCTTCCTCGCCGGTTGGGATGGCGAGGCCCGGGGCGTCATCGCGGTCGCAGACACCATTCGCCCTGAGTCGGGAGTGGCGATCGAGACTCTGAGTAAGGATGGCATCACGACCGGAATGATCACCGGGGACAACGCCAGAACCGCGGAGCGCATCGCCTCCCAGGTGGGGATCGGTGAGATACGGGCGGAGGTGCTCCCCGGAGACAAGGCGGAGACAGTCCGCACCTACCAGGAGCTCGGGCAGTCGGTTGCCTTCGTTGGAGACGGCATCAACGACGCCCCTGCGTTGACACAGGCCGATCTGGGAATAGCGGTGGGCTCGGGGACCGATGTGGCCGTCGAGGCAGGTGACGTGGTTCTCCTGAATGGAGACCCGAGACTCGTCCCGGCTGCCATCGACCTCGCCAGCTCCACATTCAGAACGATCAAGCAGAACCTGTTTTGGGCCTTTGGCTACAACACGGCCGCCATCCCCCTGGCCGCGCTTGGTTTCCTCAATCCAATGATCGCCGCCGGGGCAATGGCTTTTTCTTCGGTCTCGGTTGTTCTCAACGCCCTACGTCTCAAACGCTTCAAGACGCCCTGGACATAGCGCTCTCCAACATAAGTACGGTCTCATATTTCGGCGAGACAGGGGCGTCGCCTCGCCAGAACGCAGGACGAAGGCGCACCCGCAACGGTGCATCGAGGACGAGGACGCCGCGAGCGGCGTCAACTGTCCGTCGAAATGTCATCGTATTTGTGTTGGGGGCGCTCGGGCTTCATACAACGTCCACGGGTGTAGGTTGGATGTATGGCCTCGCTGCAATGGCTCGACCGACCGGTGCTCCGCGACCCTGTGGCCCTGATGGCCTTCGAGGGCTGGGGCGACGCCGGCGAATCCGCCAGCCAAGCCGTCGCCTCTTTCATCGAGCACTCGGACGCAGAAATCATCGCAGTGATCGATCCCGATGACCATTTCGACTTTCAGGTTCGGCGCCCAATGGTCCAACTCGACTCCGAGGGCGTCAGGAGCATCACATGGCCACGAAACGAGATCCATGTCGTCCGGGGGGATGAGCGTGACGTGGTCATCGTCCTCGGTGAGGAGCCCCACTACCGGTGGAAGGTCTTCACCAGCGATCTGGTCGACGCTTTGACCTCCCTCGGAGTGAGCCGGACGATAACGATCGGTGCTTTCATCGGTCAGGTGGCTCACACCCTCCCGGTGCCCATCGTGGGATCATCAACCCGACCCGACACGCTGGCCCTTCACGGCCTGCTCCCATCGGGGTACGAGGGCCCAACGGGGATTCTCGGTGTCCTCAATCATGCCCTCGGCAACGGCGGAATCGACGTGATATCGATCTGGGCCGCCGTACCCCACTATCTGTCAAACCAGGAGTACCCACCGGCTACCGAGGCCCTCGCTGTCAAGGCGGCCGAATTGGCCGGCATCACCCTGGATATGGGTGACCTGGCTCTGGAGACCCGTCAATTTCTGTCGACCGTCGAGGAGGCCCTCGAGGGCAACGACGAGCTGCAGAAATACGTGGAACGTCTCGAAGAGGAAGCCGATGTCGACATTGAGCACAATGAGCATCTGATGGAGGAAATCGAGGATTTCCTCCGCGACCAGTCTTGATTGCGAACCTCAGGTTCCTGATACCGCATTCGGGACAAACAGCCTCGAGAACCCAGGACTGTCGGGTCTCACCGGTCTTTTCCACTTATCGAGAGGATGTCACTTCTTGCGCTTGTGGCGATTCGCCTTCAAACGCTTGCGATACTTGTGCTTCGACATCTTCTTTCGACGCTTCTTGACCAACGAGCCCATGCAAAAACCTCACAAGAAAGGGGGGGACAGCGCACATCGTCGCGCTATTCAGTGTTTAGGTCAAACCAAACCCGAGGTGTCCATTGGCTCGTTGATAACTCCGACCCCCTCCTTCCGGAAGGCGTCCGCCACGCGATCAGCCGTATCGGATGTCGCGATCGCCACCACCGAGGGCCCTGCCCCCGAACGAGCCACATGAAGGGCGCCCGCCCGTCGTGCCACATCCATGAGATGGCCCACCTCGGGGCTGAGGTGAGCCCTCGGAGCCTCATGAATCTCGTCGCCATGAGCGGCCGAGAGCATGCCGGGATCCGCAGTGATGAGGCCGACCGTCAGCGAGGAGACTCTGGCCAGACTGCGCACCACGACATCCATCGGTATCTCATCAGCGAGGATCGATCGGGCCTTGTAGGTGGGCAGACGCGTCGGTGGCACGGCAATCACCGGTCGCAACGACGGGTGGAAGGGGAGTCTCATCGGGAGCCCTTCGGCCGGGATCAGGACCAAACCGCCATAAACCGCTGCACCCACCTGGTCGTCGTGACCCTCCAACTCCTTCGCCATGCGGAATACGCGGTCCGGGGACGCATCCTCGCCAACCGCGCGAAGTGCGGCCGCTGTTCCAGCGACGTAGGCCGCCGCCGAGGAGCCGAGCCCCTTGCCCAGGGGAATCTCTGAGTCGACCACTATGGAAAGGGGTCTCTCACCAACGACCTGACGGGCGGCAACCAACACCCCGTCGCCGTCCGTCGGCCCCGGTCGAAACTCACCCACGTGCTCGACCGACCATTCGCCCGCCTCACGGGCGCGGACCGCGCACCTAGGACTGAGTGCCAGTCCGATGCAGTCGAACGCCGGGCCCAGGTTGGCCGTGGTCGCAGGTGCAGAAGCGCCAGCCATTTCACTCACGCAACGAGCCTATCGGGCGTTACCGTGCCAACCGTGGGAGACCTGCTGGACTTCGAGAACCTTCTGCCCGAGTTGATCCTCGGACTCGGTCTGGCCCTGCTGATCGGCAACGGACTTGCCTGGCGGAAGCACCGTCAAGGCAAGACACCCGGAGGCGTTGAAGAGGCCCAGTATCGGCCGGGGCGAGTCGTGTTCCTGTCACTCGTCGGACTGGTGTTGACCGTTTGGGGTGCGGTCACCCTCTTCACCTAGACCTACAACAGGGGCATGGCGAACTCGAGCCGAGATTCGATGAGTGAGGCGGCTAGATGACTGCGCTGAGAGCGAGCAACGCGTCGTTGTGCCGCTGACGCGTCTCGCCCAGATTCGTCGACGAGAGCCGCTCCCGTTCGCCGGCCTCGGCCAAAGCCATCTGGTCGGTCGTCTCCGTCTGCCTGGTGTTGAACCTCGCCTCGGCACGTGCATCGACCGCTGCTCGTGTCTCCCCGAGAGCTGAGATCGTGGCACGCACCGTCTGAGCCGTGTTCTGGTCGGGTGCAGCCGCCTCGGCGCGATACAGCCGATCTGTGGCCTGATTCATTCGCTGGTCCAGTTGCGACCACGTCGCCAACATTGCCGTTCCAGCCGAGTCGTCTGCTTCGGTGCGGCTGTCGTAGAGGGCGTTTCCGCGCCAGATCGCCAACTCGTCGGTAAGTCCATCGAACAGCCACCGAGCCTCGCTATAACCATCACGGATGTAGTCCTTGAAGGTCTTCTCCCCAGAGACGGGAACCGGAACGGCTGCCCCCTTCCGGGAACGCCCGATGACCAAGCCGACCAGCAGGAACGCCAGGAGGAACAGCCCGATGATCAGCGCCCAGTTCGTGTCGTCTTCGCTCTCACCGGGAACCTCGGTCGCCGGTGGGGCCCCGTCACCCGGAGGGGCTTCTGTCGTCTCGGGCGCTTCTGTCGTCTCCGGCGCTTCTGTCGTCTCCGGCGCTTCGGTTGCCGGCGGGGCATCAGTCGATTCCACAGGGAGGTCTATTGCGTCGCATGCTGCCAAGGAAAGAGCGAACAGAACGGTGGCCAACAGCCAGGTGGGGCGGTGCGTTTTCATGGGTCTCTCGTTTCGTGGAGGGTCGAAGCCGACGAGAACCTACTTGATCCAAACCAGAAACCCATCATCGGCCAACGGTGGTTTGACCAGATAACCGGAGTGGAGTGTGGGCTACCCTGGAAGGTGCCGCGGGTGTAGTTCAATGGTAGAACACGAGCTTCCCAAGCTCGGGACGCGGGTCCGATTCCCGTCACCCGCTCGATGATCTTCTCCGACCGATCCATCCGCGAGGCCATCGAGAGCGGTTCGATAATCGTCGATCCCTACGAGCCTGCGTTCGTGCAGCCATCCTCGATCGACCTCCGGGTTGGGGATCGGTTCCGCGTATTCGTCAATCATCGCTACTCCGAGATCGACCCTCGATCACCTCAAGATGACCTGACGCAGCTCGTCGAAATGGGCGAGGACGAGCCGTTCATGTTGCATCCGGGCGAGTTCGTGCTCGGATCGACTCTTGAACGGGTCAAGCTGGGCGACGACGTCGTGGCAAGGCTCGAAGGCAAGTCCTCCTTGGGAAGGCTCGGGCTGCTCATTCACTCCACGGCTGGATTCGTCGACCCCGGGTTCGAGGGACACATCACCCTGGAGTTGTCCAACGTCGCCACACTTCCCATTGCCATCCATCCCGGGATGAAGATCGGGCAAATCAGCTTCTATCAGATGACCACGGCTGCGGAGTTCCCCTATGGGTCCCCGGAACTCGGATCCAAGTATCAAGGCCAATCGGGGCCGACCGCGAGCCGCTCACATCGAGACTTCAAGTCCCCGGAGAAGTGAGCGGCATCAATTTGGCTGCCGCCCGTCTATTCGGAGTTCGCCGCGGCCGCTTCGATGCCTCCGATGATCAATTCGACAGAGGCATCGAAGCTCGCATCGATCCCAACCGGCATTCCGAAACCTTCCTTCGCCTCGAGGTCGAGGAATCCGTGCAACAGCGCCCGCAGAGCTCGGATCAGATGAATCGCCTCACTCTGGGGAATCCCCATGTCCAGCAGGACATGGGCGATCAGAAACACCGGCTCGGCCATAGCCTCATACAGTTCAGTGTCTTCGTCGGGCTTGGGAGCCGGTAGGAAGGAGTCGTAGAGACCTCGGTGGTCACGGGCGAAATGCCGATCGGCTCGGGCCACGGAGCGGAGAGCCTCGGCGCCCTCGAGATCACCGATCGCCTCTTCGAACGTCTTCAGGAGCAGTTGTGAGCCGTGAATCGCCAGGAGTCGTCGCAATCCGGAGAGACCTCTGAGGTGGTTGTAGAGAGAGGGCGTCTTAATGCCGAGCTCACCAGCGACCGCGGTGAGGGTGGCGGCCTCGAGGCCATCACGATCCGCAATGGCCGCTGCCGCCTCCACGACGTCTTCGAGAGTGATACCCGCTTTGCGACCCATCAGACCATCCGAGGCGCTGTCTCTTCAATCCGCTCCTTCATGGCCACATTCATGGCCTCGAACCCGGCTCTGGTCTTCTTGTCGAGGGTTTTCGCCAACACTGGGACCAGTAACCCGGTGAACTCCTCGGCGTGGACAAGTCGCGTCCCGGTCTCGGTGGACATGAGGTCAAACCGATGACGACCCGCGAACAACCCGGGTATACCGAGACTCCCCAACCACTCGAAGGTTCTCGGAGAGGTGGCCTCGGTCACGATCGGCTTGAACGTCGTCTCGCTACCTTCCGCTTGCATCATGCGGACCTCGAGTTGCTCACCGACAGCCACCTGACCCGATCCGGCCACGACGAACGGGTTCCACTGTTGATACCCGGGAAGGTCGGTTAGCACCTCCCACACGCTGTCCGGACTCGCGTTGATCTCTATTTCGGTGACGAGACGCTTTGGCGGGACACCGCCTGCCCTTCGGATGCCGAGCCCCTGCAGCACGGCGAAGACACCAACCACAGCGGAGACGGCCGCGAGCAACCACCTACCGCCTGGGGACATCAGTTCCGGGAAGCCGACGAGCAGGACCGCACCGGTGACGACCCACCCGATGTCGAGAATGACCGTGAGACGAGCCAGACCAAGGTCGACCGTCTCCCGTCGTGCGCTCCGGAGAATGGCCAGGCCGAAACCGGCCACCCCGACCCCGACGACGGTGAGAACGACGGGAGCGACACCCATCAACCCGGCAAGTCGGGAAGCAAAGGCAATTGCGATCACACCCGAGACCATGCTGAAAACGGCGTTGGCGAAAAGCGAAGCCCTAACCAGCGAATCTGATCGATCAGTGGAAGTCATGGTGTTTTCTCCTTGTTGAGATGTATGACTAATGGTATTAGTTACTCTAACTAACATCCTTAGTCACGTCAAGGGGTGTTAGCTGACGTCACGTCCCAGGTTGGCGAACCGGGTGAATTCCGGTTGGAATGTCATCTCCACCGGACCGGTCGAACCGGCGCGGTGCTTGGCGATGATCACTTCGGCGATACCCCTCTTCTCCTGATCCTCAGGGTGGTAGTACTCATGGCGGTAGATGAACATCACCACGTCGGCGTCCTGCTCAATCGCCCCGGACTCCCGGAGGTCGGAAAGACGGGGGCGTTTGTCTTCTCTCTGCTCCAGCGACCGGTTCAACTGTGACAATGCAATTATCGGAACCCCGAGCTCTCTGGCCAGGTTCTTGAGGTTCCTCGTGATTTCCGAAATCTCCTGCTGACGGTTTTCTCGGCTGGACGACTCCATCAACTGCAGGTAGTCGACCACGACGAGGGAGAGCCCCTTCTTTCGCTTTAGTCGACGACACTTGGCTCGGATGTCGGTAACCGTGACCACCGGGGAGTCATCGATGTAGATCGGTGCTTTGTACATCCGTCCGGCGGCATCAACCACCCTTTGCCAGAGGGGACCCAGTTGGCCGGCCCGCAGCTTCATCGAATCGACCTTCCCCACGGACGACAGGATCCTCTGGACCAACTCCTCCTTCGACATCTCGAGAGAAAAGATCGCCACCGATTCGTCCAGAGCCGCCACATTGATGGCGATACCCAGGGCCAACGAACTCTTTCCCATACCCGGTCTCGATGCGATGACAACGAGATTGGCAGGTTGGAGGCCGGCGAGTTTCCGGTCGAGATCCACGTAACCGGTGGCTAGCCCGGTGAGCTCGCTGCCTCTCTGCTCCATCAACTCGATCTGCTCGAGCACATCGCTGAGCATCGGTCCTACTTCGACAAGAGACTGCGAAGAGCGCTTCTCGGCGACACCGAGGACGACCTGCTCGGCTCGGTCGAGGACAATGGCGATCTCCTCGTCGATGTCGAACGCCACATCGGTGACCGCGGCTCCGGCACGGATCAACTCCCGTCGTTTGGCGTGCTCCTCGACTATTCCCGCGTAGTAGGAGATATTGGAGGTGGAGGGAACAATGTCGACCAGACGCGCCAGATATTGGACACCACCGACCTTCTCCAATTCACCACGTCGTCGCAGGACCTCAGCAACCGTGACCACATCAATCGCCTGGTTGGAGTCGAAGAGCTCTCGCATGCCCTCGAAGATGGCCTGATGGGCCGGCTCGTAGAAGTCCTCTGGATGAATCTGATCCATGACCTCGTTGAGCGCATCCACGGAGAGCAGTACGGCTCCAATGACCGACTCCTCCGCCTCGCGTGAGTGCGGAGGATTGCGGTAACCAGGCCGTATCTCCTTTTGCTCGGTCATTCCAGTCATTCAGGTCCTCTTCGACAATATGCCATACGGGCCCGACAGATTCTGGGGTCTCGACGCGCAAGACCCCGCCGGACGGGGAAGTGGGAACCGCCATCGGCGGGGGAAGTCAACCGAACATAGACCACCGGCAAGGGTCACCCAACTCAAACCGCTGATTGTTTTTCGCGGTGGAAGAGATTGACAGCTATTCGCGAAAACCTCTGATAAGTCGCGAAAACACGGACTCTCGACTCATTCCCCACGGCGCATTGATCAAATGCGATCCGCCATGCATCCGGAACGCGAAAAGAGGTTTGTCAGGCGGGGATGATGTCGAGGGTGAGGGGGAACTCCACGTCGGTGTGGACCTTGATCCGGATCTCGTGGAGACCGATCGCCTTGATCGACTCCTCCATCTCGACCTGACTCTTGTCCAGCTCGATTCCAGTGAAGCGTCTGATGCCCTCGACGACATCAGCGACCGCAACCGAACCGTACAGCTGGCCCTCATCACCCGCCGAGGCGGCGAGAACCACCCGACTTCCCACCAACTGGGTGGCGATTGCCTCGGCGAGACTCTTCGCCTTGCGCTCTGCCGCCAGCCGGGTCTCCCGGATGCTCTCGGCCGCTTCAAGGGCGCCAGGGTTGGCCTTGATGGCATGCTTCCGGGGCAACAGATAGTTGCGGGCAAAGCCGTCGGCGACGTCGACCACGTCGCCACGCTTACCCAGGTCCACCACGTCAGAGATGAGTATCAACTTCATCGAGTCCCCACATAGGGGAGCAGTGCCATCTCGCGAGCGTTCTTGACGGCCGTGGCCACCCGGCGCTGATCACGCGGGCAGAGACCCGATACCCGCCGGCTGCGAATCTTCCCACGATCCGAAACGAACTTGCGCAAGAACGAGGCGTCCTTCCAGTCGAGAGCACCCCCTTGAGCACAGACGGCGCAAGGCTTCGGTTTGCCCCGGCGGTAGTTTTCGCGTCGGCCCCCACGGGTTGCCCGCGGGGTTCTCTTGTTCTTGCGTGGCATTGAATTGTCTCCTAGAAGGGTGCTTCGTCGGGCCCAAAGTCTTCACGGGCCTCCGGCACCGGGGCCGGCGTGCTGTCGGTCTTCTTGTCATTTGACCAGTCGCCTCCCTGACGCTGGGTCTTGTTGACGGTGGCGGTGGCCCAGCGCAGCGAGGGACCGATCTCGTCGATCTGAATCTCCACGACAGACCGCTTGTCGCCCTCCTGGGTTTCCCAGCTTCGCTGCTCGAGACGGCCAGACACGATCACCCGTGCCCCCTTCTGCAGCGACTCGGCTACCTGCTCGGCCTGCTCACGCCAGATGGTTCCGGTGAAAAAGCTGGTGCTTTCCTGCCATTCACCATCCTGCCCGCGCCAGCGGCGGTTGACCGCCAACCGGATCTTGGCCATTGCGACGCCCGACGGGGTGAACCGGAGTTCCGGGTCATCGACGAGGTTGCCTATGAGAGTGACGTTGTTCTCCATCGTTTTCTCCTCTATTCCTGTCTCACCGGCGACTATGCCGTGCCGTTGGGACGGATTCCAGTGCTACTCGCCCGGGCGAACGATCTTGTGCCTCACGACCTCGTCGGCAAGTGAGAGCCTTCGGTCGATCGAGTCAACGGCGCCGGGCTCGGCCTGAATGGACAGGACCGAGTAATACCCCTCCGACATGTGGTCGATCTCATAGGAAAAGCGACGTTTTCCCCAGAGGTCACGCTTGGTGACGCTGACGCCGCTAGCGGAGAGATACGACTCGAGTTCGGTGATACTGGCCTCGATCTCGTCTTCGGTCAGACCGGGCCGATGAATCGTCATGATTTCATAATCGCGCATGTGACCTCCTGTGGACATCCGGTTGGAAGGCCCCATCAACCCGATGGAGCAGGGGTTTCGCCGCACCGAACGGCGCGAGACGCCGGCGCGGGATCAAATGGTAGACGACGTCAGTTGCTGTCGATAGTCGCGTCGGCAACCCCCGAGATCGTGACTCCCGGTGCGAAGTCGAACTTGTCCTGAGGAGTCTCCAGCACCCAACGGATCGGCCCCGGTGACCGGTACGACGGGCACGGCTTGGATGGGCATGGCTCCATCTCGAGCGAACCGACCAGGACGCCGGTCGCGTCGAACCACCAGATGTCCAGGGGCATCGGGGTGTTGAACATGGTGAATGTCACCGACCCCTCAGTCTCGAAGACGAAAAGCATCCCGTCTATGCCCCGAGGAAGTTGGTCGACTTCCATCAGGCCCTGCCGGCGCTCAGCAGATTCGTCGGCGACCCAAACGGTGACCGGCTCGTCGCCAACACCAATATCGGCCTCAGGGAAAGGGAAGGCCGGCATGGCTCCGGAGCACGCGAAGACTGCAAGCACGAGACCCAGGAGAATCACCGGCCATTTCGTGGTCGAGGTCATCAGCGCGTGCAGTTACCCGCGCTCAGGCCACGTGTCTGCGCACGCTTGACGCACCCATTCGATGTCGGCAGCCTGCTCATCGGCCCCGCCCGGTGTCTCCACCACCACCGGGGCCCCGGCAGTGGCGATTGCCCGCGCCAGGTCCTCGGCGGGGATCTCACCTGCTCCCAGATTCTGATGACGATCCCTGCGGGAGTCGAACGGGTCCTTGGAGTCGTTGGCCTGCACCAGATCGATACGACCGGTGGCCTCCAGCAATCGCTCGACGAGACCCTCGAAGGGCTCGCCACCGGCCCACGAATGACAGGTGTCCAGAACCAATCCCACGCCGAAGTCACCAATCTCGTCCCAGAGTCGCGCTATCCACTCGACCCGACGTGCCACCGCCTTGTCCCCTCCGGCGGTGTTCTCGATCAGGACCGACATGTCCGTGTCCAGGGCCTCGAGGGCCTTTCGCCACCGGATGAGCCCTTCCTCCTGGGCACCGTCCCCCGTCACATGACCGCCGTGCACCACGACAGCGGTCGCATTGATCTCGGTGGCGGCGTCACAGGTGTCCTGAAGGATCTTTCTGCTCGGTATTCGAACCCGGTTGTTGTCGGCGCAGACATTGATCAGATACGGAGCGTGGACGTAGACGGGGATCGGGGAGTTTCGGAGTGTCTCGGCGTCATCTCTGGGCACCGGCTTCTTCCACGACTGCGGATTGGAGAGGAAGACCTGAACCAGGTCGGCGCCCCTCGCCGCGGCCTCGGCGAGCGGGTCCACTGAAGGGGTGTGGGCGCCAACGAGAGTCACTCCTCCTCCAGACTCGTTGACATCCGCTCGGCTCGGTCCCTTTTCTCCTTACGCGCCGCCACCACCGCGCATTCGATGATCTCGCCGGCAACGACTGTCGGGTCCTCGGACCAATCTTCCGCCAGCATCCCCAGTTGGTCGTCCTTGACCCATCTCGCCCCCCACGGGTTGGCGGGCAGACCCTCCCGGGCGAGGACCCTGATGAGAAGCAGCGGAACCACGTCGCCCTCATCGTCGATCTGACCACCGGTGACATCGTCGATGTCGTCCCAGAGAATCAGGGATGGATGACGGAACGGACCACTGATCTTCAACGCCAGACCCTCGTCGCGACACTCGATGACCTTGGTGGGGCTGAATAGCTCTTTCAGGCCCCACACCACGATGAACCCGGCAAACAGAGCCATCACCCACGCCCAGATGACATCGCGAGGCTCATAGATCTGGGTGTCCTCGGGTCTGAACACGATCTCGCGGAGCCAGTTGGCGATGCGTCGATTGGTCAGGACGTCCAGCGAGATCACCAGAAGCGGGATACCCGCCATGGCCATCAGCCACATCCTGAAAGCCGACCTCTTCACGACATGGGTCACGCATCTACCCCGAGATCGAATGGAGTCGCCAACGCCACATGGGGAATACCCAACACTGCGAAATTGCTCGCCGCCAATCCGTCTGAACGGTCAACAAGTGCAATCGCCTGCACAATCACGAGACCTTCCTCCAGGGCATGGCGGGCAGCCTCGACCGCCGCCCCACCGGTGGTTGTCGTGTCTTCGAGAATGGCGACCTTGGCACCCGTGCCGATCGGCCCGACCAGTCGTCCCCCGGTCCCATGATCCTTGGCCGTCTTCCTTATCGAAAACGCCCTGAGAGCACGACCGGCTTCGGCCGCGACCATCGCAGTCGCTATCGCAATCGGGTCGGCGCCCATGGTCATCCCGCCCACCGCCTCGACCTCGGGAGCGAGAACCTCGTAGACGGCCCGACCCACGACCCAGGCGCCCTGGCCATCAAAGGTGGTCTGACGGGCATCGAGGTACCAGGAGGAAACAGCACCGGAACGGAGGGTGAACGGACCGTCCGTTCTCAGGGCGTGAGTCTTCAAATGCTCGACCAAGGCGTCTCTTGCCACCACATCATCGTATTGGTGTCGGGTGAGCAACGACCATCGCCTATGTTTCTGTTCATGGATCTTCTCCTGGTTAGACATGGGCAGCCCGACTGGGCTCCCGACAGACTGGTTCGCAACGACCCCGAGCTCACAGAGTTGGGTCAGGCACAGGCCGCCCGGGTAGCCCACCGGCTGGCATCACTGGAACGTGTCGACGAGCTCTGGGTTTCTTCGATGACCCGCGCCGTGCAGACGGCCGATCTGATCACCACCGACCTCGACCACGGTCGCGAGGTGTACGACTGGCTCCAAGAGATCAACAACCCTCCTGAATGGGAGGGCGCACCCGTCGAAGAGATCGAGCGACATTTCGAAGAGGCCAACACCCGCTCGATGGAGGAGATGTGGGAGGGGCTTCCCGGCGGTGAGTCCTTCCGGGCATTTCACGAGCGCGTCGTCGGCGGACTCGCCGAGACCCTCGATTCACACGGGATTCATCCTATGGATCCTGAGCACCGGCATCTGTGGACAGTCGACGACTCCGACCGGCGGGTCATCATCGTCGCCCACGCCGGAACCAACGCCGTGATTCTCGGCCACCTGCTTGGCCTCGACCCCGTTCCCTGGGAGTGGGAGCGGTTCCGTCAGCCGCATACCGGCGTGTCGCGATTGACCATGACCAGGATCAGCACCGGATGGGCGTTCTCCCTGAGACAGCTGGGCAACGTCGCCCACCTCCACCCGGGGATGGTCACCGTCTAGACCGCGTTCCCCATGGATGGCGTCTCGTATTTCATCATTGCGCCGCGTCCAAAGGCCGAGCCGCTCAGAAAATGCCCATCTCCTCGAGATTGGCCGTGACCAGGTAAAGACCCGAAGCCTCGACACAAACCCGATCGTCGACCAGAAGCTCTCCCGACGCAAGGAGTCTTCTCCCCCGGCGCTCATCGACCCGTGCCCGCACCAGAATCGGGTCGGTCACAAGAACAGGCCGTCGATACTTGAGGTCCATCTTGGCGGTAATCGACATCACCCGCAGGTCGAGGATGCCCGCCCACACCAGCATCTCGTCAAGTGCGGTCGCCGCCACGCCTCCATGAAGCGAGGTGCCCGCTCCCCGGTATTCCTCTCGGGGATCGAAGCGGGCGCTCACCACTCCGTCGTCCAGGGAGAAGCCATCGAGATGAAGACCCAGGGGGTTCTCGCGGCCGCAAGCAAAACAGCCGTCGTCGTAGTGGCGTCTCATTTGATCGACGAGGGTCGCGATGTCCGTTTGCACGCTCCGACGGTAATCCCACCGCCGGAACGAGACGAAGCGTTATCCGGCTATTGACCGAAGCGGCGACTTCTGCCGGCGAAGTCGCGGAGAGCGCGAAGAAAGTCGACCTGCCGGAACGCCGGCCAGTTGACGTCGACGAAGACGAACTCGGCGTACGCCGACTGCCACAGCAAGAACCCGGACAGACGAGCCTCACCAGAGGTGCGAATCAACAGGTCGGGATCGGGCAAGTCCGCCGAGTACATGTGGGCGGCGAGGGCGTCGGAGTTGATCTGACTCACGAGCTCCTCCTCGGGGACGCCTTTCTCCACGAGCTCAGCGACGAGATCTTTGGCCGCGTCAACGATTTCCTGGCGTCCCCCGTAACCCATTGCAATGTTGAGTCGCCGCGAGCCCTTCGGGTGTGCTTCCTCTGCCTTCTTCGCTGCCGAAACCAGATGATCGGGCAGCAGGTCGAGGCTGCCGATGAACTTGATCGCTGTGTCGTAGTCCTCACAAAGTCCGGGGAGCCGCTCAAAGAGCTCGATCAGGACCTCGAAGTAGGGATCGAGCTCGTCGGGAGGGCGGGAGAGATTCTCCTTGGAGAGGACCCACGCGGTGACAACGGGGATCTCGAACTGGTTGGCCCAACCCAGAAACTCGGCGAAACGGGCCATACCCACCCGATATGACTCCGTGTATGAGGAAAGACCCTCCTCCCGGGCGTGTCGTCGATGCCCGTCGAGCACCACCCCGATGTGTTGTGGCAGACGACCGCGCTCGAGTTCGGCGCTGAGACGTCGCTCGTAGATTCGATAGAGAAGACCGAAGGCCATGACGGTGTTTCATGGTACCGGCGAAAAGGCGAATAGCCTGTTCTCGATGGACCGTCTCACCCTCGGGAAAATGCAGAACCCCATCAGGGGGTTTCTCCACGGAAGCGCCGCTGTCGCCACTCTCGTAGGCCTGGTATTCCTGATCGTCCGCGCCTGGGGAAGTGCCGCGGCCCTGGCAGGCGTACTGATCTTCGGTCTGGCCCTGCTGGTGATGTACACCGTTTCGTCGCTCTATCACTCCATCCCCTGGGGCAAGACGTGGAAGACTCGTCTGCAGAGAGCCGATCACTCGATGATCTATCTCGTCGTGGCCGGCACCTTCACCCCCATCGCCATCGCCGCCCTCGACGGTGTGTCCCTCGCCGTCAGTCTCAGCGTGCTTTGGGGAATGGCGGCGACCGGGGTTTTTCTGAAGTCCCTGCTTCCCAATGTCAAGACCTGGCTCTCGGTTTCACTCCAGCTTTCCATGGGATGGATAGCGATCGCCTGGGTGCCCCGGATCGTCGACCAGCTCGGGTTGGGCGCCGTGGTGCTGATCCTCCTCGGAGGCCTCTCCTACACGGTCGGGGCGATGATCTTCCTGACCAAGCGGCCCAAACTCCTACCCAGGAGCTTCTCCTACCACGAGCTATTCCACGTCCTCGTGGTCACGGCGAGTGCCCTCCATTTCATGGCAATCTGGATCTACGCCATCCCGGCGACGATCTGAGCATCAGACCGGTCCGCAATCACTACTTTTGTGGAAGCAACGACTCCTCGGCGCACATGGCTTCCACGTCGTCGATCTCCGTCGGAACCGAAGACGTCATGTTTTCGTGGCCGTCGGCCGTGATGTAGATGTCATCCTCGATGCGAACACCCATCCCGAGGAACTCCTTCGGGACCTGGTGGGTGATCGTCTCGGCGTTCTCCTTCTCTTCGGCCTCCTCCGCTGCGGCCGCCGTCGGTCCCAGCCGGACCCGGCGCTGACTCCATTCGTCGAGGTCATACTCGAGAAGGGTCAGTTCGATCTCTGCCTTGTCCGGGGCCACGTACAACCCGGGCTCCACCGTGTATGACATGCCTGGCTCGAGCGGTCTGGGCAGGCCATCGACCCGGTAGCTCCCCCGGTCATGCACATCGAGGCCGAGCCAGTGACCGGTGCTGTGCATATAGAACTCGACGTAATGATGCATGGCTAGTGACTTCTCGACCGACAGGGGGAGAAGCCCGAGGTCGACCATTCCCTCAGTGAGTATCCTGGTGGTCTCGTCGTGAATGGCGCGCATCGTCGACCCGGGGGCCGACATCTCGACGCCTTTCCTCTCGGCCGCGAGGACCACCTCATAGAGCGCTCTTTGCGGTCCCGTGAACTTGCCGCCGGCAGGGAACGTCCGGGTGATATCCGACGAGTACCCATCTATCTCGGCGGCGGCATCGATCAGAACGAGGTCGCCCTCGCCGATCTGATCGGTGTTCTCCTCGTAGTGAAGGATGCATGCGTTCGCCCCGGACGCCACGATCGACCCGTAACCGTTTCGCCGCGACCCACGAAGCCGCCAGTAGTACTCGAGAGCGGCCTGGACTTGGTATTCCCACATGCCCGGCTCGGCAAATCGCATCGCCTCGACATGACCATCGGCGCTGAGGTGACAGGCCTGTCGAAGACTCTCGGCCTCGTCATCGCGTTTGAACAGCATCATCTCGCCCAATGGAACGGAGAGGTCCCTCACCGACGACGGGACGACGCCACCAAAACGCTCCCGATGCGATCTCGCCTGGCTGATGATGGAGGTGATGCGCTCGTCGAACCTGTCATTGCCCGCCGTGTACCACAGCACCTCACGGCCGACCATGAGACGGCCGAGGACCGAGTCCAGCTCGTCGATCTCATATGCCGCGTCGGCGGAGAACCGCTGGCGTGCACCCTCTTTCCCGGCTCTGATCCCTGTCCAAACCTCCTGAGTCGGATCCTTTGGCCTTACGAAAAGGGAGAAGTCGCCGTCTTCGTGGCCCGGTGCGATCACCGCGACGGCGTCCGGCTCATCAAAGCCCGTCAGGTACCAGAAAGCGGAGTCTTGACGGAACTGGTGGGGAACGTCGT
>JAPUJM010000135.1 GCA_027296205.1 Actinomycetota bacterium | reverse complement strand
TTTTTGCATGGAAGGATGTGCATGCGTTGGCGGACCACCTCAATGATCTCGCAAAAGCCAGCTTCCGTGTACGTTGTCGGGGCGAAAAATCGGCCTTGATTTCTGGAAGGCAAAGCAATTCAATAGAAGAGGCGCGGCGCTCGGTGTAATGTGGTTGGCCGTGCTCACATCAACAGCAAAAATAATCCTGCCGACATCTGCCTGCGGCTGGGAACGCAATTCTCCCGGTCGGGCGGCCAACCAAGGGGAGAAAATGAGATGAGGCGTAGAACCTTTCTGAAGAGTACAGCTGCGGTAGGGGCTCTGGCTGCGACGGGGCCCTTCATCCTCAACGAGGCAGAGGCTGCTTATACGAAAATGCCCGAGCCTGGGCCCGACGAGATGCGCATCATCGAGTCGGCGAAAAGGCTAAACAAGAACGTAGACCTGAACTTCGTCGGCTGGGGCGGCCACACCAAGGGTCAAATGCAGGTAATTGCAGCCTATTTCAAGAAGCATACGGGAATCGGCCTCAAGTCCGTCGTGGACATCGGTTTCGCCATGCTGTCGCAGCGGGCGATGTCGGAGGCCCTGGCCCGCTCGGGCAAGCTCGATCTGTTGCATGTCCACAGCGACACGGTCCCCACCCTGGCCACGGCCGGTCTTGCGACGCCGCTCGACGATTACATGAAGGCGGTCGACTTCGACTATACGAGCGTCGGCACGTTCGTCCAGATGTCTATGCTCGAGGGAAAGACCTATGGGCTGGTCACCGACGGGAACTGCCACACCTACGTGGTGCGCAGGGACATCCTGGAGAATCCGGACAACCAAAAGCGCTACGCCGACAAATACGGCGTGCCGCTGAAGATGGCCACGACGTGGAAGGAGTATCTCCGTCAGGGCGCGTTCTTCGGATCCGACCCCAACACGTTCGGCGGCTTCGGCGGACTGCGGGCAAGACGCTGGGGCTTTTGGTGGTTCTTCATCAACTACTACAACCATGGACTCTTCCCGTTCAACGAGGACCTTTCCCTCAACTTCGACAATGATCTCGCCGAGGCGGCCGTCGAGTCCTACCTCGGGGAGAAGGCGTACATGCCCAGGGACATCGACAATTGGGGAACCGCCCAGATGTGGCTGTACGTCGGATCGGGAAAGGCCTACCAGAGCATCTACTGGGGCGGGCTGCTCCCGCTTTGGGAGAACTCGAAGAAGTACCCGGCAACTGCGGGCAAGTTGCTCCACGGCGTCGTCCCCGGCAACGTCCTGCCGGGCGGCAAGCGGATCGTTCGGACGATCGCGGCCGGCGCGCCACTGGTCGTGGTCAACCGGTACGGCGAGAACATCGATGCGGCGGCGCATCTGGCGATGTTCTGGACGTCGCGTCGCAACTCCGCCTACATCGTCGGCGGCTTTCCCAGCACCGTGCACGACCCCTGGCGGCCGGAGCACTTCACGGACCCGAATATCCGCGAGGTTTACACGCCCGCAGGCACCGATGCTATCGCCCTCAACATGCAGGTCAACAGCCCGACGGTCCGGGTGACGGGAGCCCTTGAATTCAACGACACCCTCGACAAGAACATCTCGGACGCCTGGCTCGGGATCACCAAGCCCCGTCAAGCCCTGAAGCAGGTCGAGGACGACTGGAGCAAGATCATTCGCCGGATCGGAAAGGGCCGCCTGAAGAAAGAGGTGGCCTCGTACCGCAAGGCGATGCCCAGGGTCGATGAGCCGGTGATCTGACGGCAGGGGGAAACTCAGGCCCAAGCTCGCTGTCGAGTTTGGGCCTGGCGTTGTTTGAGCTGGTCAAGCATGGCACCACGGGCAATCGCGGCCGGAAGAGGGGGCAGACTCTTTCGTTGGGGGGCTCTCTCGCCCCTCATCCTTGCCGCCCTGTTCCTGATTCCGGTCCTTCTGCTTCAAATCTATCTCGCCTTCCATAATTGGACGGCCTATCTGGGCCCCTGGTGGAACGCGAGCTTCGCCGGACTCGACCAATTCCGGGAGGTGTTCACCGATCGCCGGTTCATGCTGGCGATCGTCAGATCCTTCATCTTCGCCGGGCTCTCGACCCTGCTCTCGGTCCTGATCGGCTTCGGCCTAGCCTATCTCCTGCAGAAACCCTTCCGTGGCCAAAGCATTTATTACTTGTTCTTCCTCATCCCCATGCTCACCGTCCCGGTGGTCATCGGCTACAACTTCCAAATGCTGCTCTACCAGGACGGTCCCATCAACCAGATTCTGAGCCTTTTCGTGCCCGGCGACGTGCGCACGTCGTGGCTGGGAGAGCCGGTCCCGGCCTTCGCCACCATGATCCTGATCGAGACCTGGAACTGGACCCCATTCGTCATGATCATCATGATGGCCGGCCTGGTCAGCATGCCGAGGGAGCCGGTCGAGGCCGCCCAGGTCCTCGGCGCCAGCCGATGGCAGATCTTCACCAGCGTGACGCTGCCGCTGCTGAAACCGGTCATCATGCTGGCCGTCATCCTGCGTTTCCTCGAGGCCTTTGCCGAGTTCCCCAAGTTCTGGACGATCACCCAGGGCGGACCGGGGACCTTCACGGAAACGATCCCGGTCTATCTCTATTTGATTAGCTGGGAATATTTCAACATCTCCAAGGCGGCGGCGATGAGCTATGTGGTTCTCTTCATCGTCGGGGTCATCATCTATTTCGCCATTCGGATCCTGTTACGGCAGAAGCGGTCGCTGGACGTAATGTTCGCCAAGGCGGGAGGCTGAAGCGGTGGATCGGCGGACGCGAGCAAAACTTGCCTTGGTCGCCCGCCACGTCGTGCTCTCCGCGTGGCTGATCGTGTCGGGCTTTCCCATCTTTTGGATGGTGGCAACCTCGTTCAAGCTCCCCGAGCAGTGGTACAGCTGGCCGCCGGTCTGGCTGCCGTCGCCGCCCACGCTCGCGAACTTCGGCAAGGTCTGGGCGGGGATACCGATGTTGGAGGAGCGCGGCCGGGTGCTGCCCACCATCAGCCTGGAGCCGCTCCACGGCCTGTTGAACAGCATCGTCATCGCGGGCAGCGCGACCCTCCTCTCGGTGGCCATCGGACTCCTCCTGGCCTACGGCGTCTCGCGCTACAGGATCATGCCCGAGGAGCGGATGTTCAACCTGCTCATCATCAGGATGATGCCGCCCATCGTCATCGCCGTGCCGCTCGTCATCTGGTACTCGACGCTCAACCTTCTCGACACTTGGCTCGGCATGATCATCATCTACACGATCACCACCATCCCTTATTCGGTGTGGATGACGAAGTCGTTCATCGACGAGGTCCCCGAGGAGATGGAGCAGGCCGCCCAGCTCCTGGGGGCGAGCAGGCTGCGGGCGTTCGTCACCATCGTCGTGCCCCTGATCCGCTCCGGCGTGGTTGCCACGTGCCTGTTCATCCTCATCCTGACATGGAGCGAGTACTTGCTCGCGCTGGTGATGACCGCGGCCGACGCACAAACCCTTCCCGTCCAGCTCAGCAAGTTCGAGGGAACACAGGAAGGAAGGCTCTACGGTCTTCAGTCGGCGCTCTCCATCGGCGTCACCCTCCCCCTCATCGTCATCGGCCTGTTGATACACAAACACCTCGTCCGCGGCTTCTCCTTTGGGATGATTCGGAGGCAGTGAACGGTGGCAACCATTCGCCTGATAAACCTGCGCAAAGAGTTCGGCCCCGATACCGTGGCGGTCGAGAACACCAACCTGACCATTGAAGAAGGAGAATTCTTGGTCTTCGTCGGCCCCTCAGGCTGCGGCAAGACAACGACGCTGCGAATGATCGCCGGTCTGGAGGAGCCGAGCGGCGGCGAAATCTATATCGGCGAGATACCGGTCAACGACCTCGAGCCCGGCAAACGCGATATCGGCCTGGTGTTCCAGAACCTGGCCCTCTTCCCCCACATGACGGTGTTCGACAATATCGGCTACGGTCCGAAGGTGAAGAAGATGAACCCGGACGAGCGCCGCCGTCGGGTCGAGGAGGTGGCGCGGACGGTCCACATCCACCCGCTTCTGTCCAAGCTCCCGGGCCAGCTCTCGGGCGGCGAGGCCCAGCGGGTCGCCCTGGCGCGCACCCTGATCACCGATCCACAGGCGTTCCTGCTCGACGAGCCGCTCAGCAACCTCGATGCCAAGCTGCGCAAGGAGATGCGGGCCGAGATCGATGGGCTCCACAAGTCTCTGAGGAAGACATTCATCTACGTGACGCATGATCAGGAAGAGGCGATGACGCTCGCCGATAGAATCGTCGTCATGCGCGACGGACACATCGAGCAGGTGGGAACGCCGCTTGAGATCTATCACGATCCGATCAACCGGTTCGTCGCCGACTTCTTCGGTTCCCCGCCGATGAATCTTCTCGACGGCGAAATGTACAGAGCGGGCGAAGCGCTGTATTTCCGCGCGGGGAAGTTCGATGCCAGGTTGTCTGGACCGGTACCCGACCACGAAGGAGCGGTCACCCTCGGGATACGTCCCGAGCACATCGCCGTGACCTCCGGAAAGGGGGAAAAGGAGGCTGATATGGGTGCCCGGGTCGCTCTCGTTGAACCGCTGGGCAAGGATACCCTGCTGTACCTCGATTATGGCGGCGAAAGCAGGTTGATTGCCGCCGTCGACGGTCACCAGGACATCCGTCACGACACTCAAGTCAGCATGCGCTTCCGGCACGACGATCTCTACTTCTTCGCGCCGGACGGGCTGCGGCTGCGGACGTCGCCTGGGCCACCTGGATAGCCGTGCGCCGGAATGGATGGGTTCTCCGATACAACGAATGTGTCTTTTTTAGCATATCACCGCGTTCGAGAAGTCGGGCGATGGCGTCGTGTTTGCAGTAGGATGGCACAACATGCGGATTTGATTCCAGGCAAC
>JAPUJM010000134.1 GCA_027296205.1 Actinomycetota bacterium | reverse complement strand
AAATGGTCACTCGCAGTTGCCTCTTGGAACCGCTTTGGACCGCGCTGCAAGCTGGAATGGGTCACCGCCCGCCGATCTCAGCTAGCGCATATCCGGCAATATGGGCGGTCTGTCCTGGGAGGCCAGGTAGCGCATATGTGCCGATATGCGCTACCTGATTTGGCGGGCGAGTTGCCGAATGTCCCACCGCTGGCTGGCACCGACATCGCCGCCCTCAGCGGCTCATCGAGCAGGGACAATCGTCAGCCGGTTCAGCGAATATCTCTGAAAGCACCGGATCAGATGCAGCCGGGTTCAATTCGTGCCATCTCGCATGCGTCGGTAAACCTCGTGCGGCGCGCAGGCGATGGTATGTCTGTCCGTCATACCCGTTGGATCGGGTCCTCTCTAGTCTGACCCGGTGGTCCAGCGCATCCGACTCGGACACCTCTGGTTCGTCCTGGTGGTGGTGACAGCCACGATGTTCGTCCCTGCCCACCGCGTGGAGGCGCAGACACCTCCGTGTCCCGGTCTCGAGGAGCGCTTGGCGACGCAGGGAGGACCCACACTCACCCCAGCGGCAGCTCCGGGTACACGAGCCAGAGTCTGGCTCGATCGGCACCCCATGCCCATAACAGCCCTGGTCGCCACCGTGCCGAATCCCCCAGCCTCCGTGGTGGATCGATACCTGAACAGCTTCGGAGCCAACGCCGTGCATCTGTGGATGGACGGACCGAGCCAAGTCGAGGCGTGGCTTCGGCATCGCCGCGGTACGGGCTTCATGTCGTGGCTCTCGCCTGATGGCACCTCTCTGGCCTGGGACGGATCCCGTTTTGCGGACACGGGCCAAATGATGGGTGGCCTGAGCCCGTCCACCAAGGGAAGAATCGGATTCCAGATCGGTGACGAACCGGCCTCGACAGGCGATCTGAACCGGATCGCCGCGGGCATCGACTCGGTGCGAGCCACGGACCCCGACGCCCTGCTCTTCACCAACATGACGTACTGGGTACCGAACGTTGCCGGTCTTGTTCAGCAGTACGTGTCGTCGGTCGATGCCGACATCGTCCTCACCGGTGACTACAACTTCGGTCCCGCGCACTACACGGTGCTCGAGACCTTCAGGAACGCCGCACTCGCCATGGGTGTCCCCTACTGGCAGTACCTCAATGCCTACATCGGTCAGGAGACCGACTGCGAATTCACTCACACTCGCTCTGATCTGCTCTGGCAGGCGATGGCCGGACTGACCTACGGCTACACAGGGCACCACTGGTTCCTCTACCAAGTCGCAGCCGTTGGCCATGAGTCGGCAACGAACTGGGGAGGATCGATCCTCCTTCAGCCAGCTGGAGGGTGGGCCGCCTCCCCTACCCCCCATCACGGCATCGTGGGCGACGTCAACCGACGTCTGGCCAATCTGGGCAAGGCTGTGACCCAGCTCACTTCGACCGATGTGCGATTCAACACGGCAGACCACTTCCTGAGCGTGCAGCCGATCGACACCCAGCCCTGGTCCTTTGGCGCCGGAGGTGACCCCTATCTGGTTGGCGTCAATCCGGCGCCGGGGCAGCCACCCATGGAGATCCTCGTCGGATTCTTCATCGACGAGGTCGGCGAGCGGTACATCATGGTTCAGAATGCACGGCACACCCACTCGGCCCAGCCGTACAACCTTCCTCCGCTGCCTGGATCGGACCAAATAGGAAGAATCCACCTGACCTTCGACTTCGGCGCGGCCCCCGCGTCCCTGGCCACCGATCACCTCCGGATCATGCGGTCGAGCGACGGGGTACGCGACGATCTGACTCTGACCCACCTGGGCGGAAGCCGGCAGCGAGCCGACATCGTCCTCGAAGCCGGCGACGCGCTGCTGCTCAAATACGCCACGCCCAACGACTTCAGACTCGGCCCGGCCAAGGAAGACGTTGGCCTCGTCGACCCGACGACTGGCGTTTGGCAACTGCGCCGCGGCACCAAGGTCACGCTGTTCTACTACGGGGTGCCCGGCGATGAACCCTTCATGGGTGATTGGGATTGCGATGGCATCGATACTCCCGGCCTCTACCGACGCTCGGACGGGTTCGTCTATCTTCGCAACTCGATCACCCAGGGCGTGGCCGACGTCGACTACTTCTTCGGCGTACCGGGCGACATTCCCGTGGCCGGCGATTTCAACGGTGATGGATGCGACACCGTATCCATTTACCGGCCGTCCGAAGGAAAGGTCTACATCATCAACCGTCTCGGCTCCGGTGGGACGGGCGCCGGCTTCGCCGACGTTTCGTACTACTTCGGGAAGCCGGGGGACAAGCCGTTCGCAGGCGACTTCGACAACGACGGAATCGACACCATCGGACTCCATCGCGAGAGCACCGGCCTCGTCTACTTCCGGAACTCCCACACCCCGGGGACGGCCGAGCGCGAATTCCTCCACGGCATACCCGGCGATCGCATGATGGCCGGTGACTGGACCGGAGACGGCTCCTCCACACCGGGCCTCTTCCGACCAAGCGAAGCCCGTTTCTACCTGCGGCACACAAACACGCAAGGAGTAGCCGACGACGCCTTCGACCTCGGCAACGCCGGATGGATCCCGGTAGCCGGGACCTTCGGCTGACTCGTCACACCTTCGTACGCTGCAACGCCCGGGTCGCACAGAACCACTCCGAATCGGGCCCCAGACGCGTAGGGTCAGGAAGCGTCACACCCGGTGAGTACTTTCGGCTTCGATGCGACCGAACAAGCTGCTCCAGCGCCGCAGCGACGGTCACGTTCAGAACGTCGCGTTCAAGGACCTGCTCCGGCTGGCCCGAGCGATCGGGTTTTAGGTCGCGCGGGTCAGGGGCGGCCATCACATCCTCACGCACGAGCGAATCGATCAGCAGGTCGACCTCCAGGGAGCTCCACGAGGAAGCCAAGCCGCATCAGATCCGCCAGTCCTTTGCCCTGGTCCAGTAACTCGTGGCAATCCTCACACCAGGTAGCGCATATCCGGCAATATGCGCTCCCCCGTCCCCTGAGCGCAGGTAGCGCATATGTGCCGATATGGGCGGGCAGAACGGGTGTCCTGCGCAGGGACTTCACGCTCTAATTCGGGGGGTTGAGCGATTGCTCCGTG
Source organism: Actinomycetota bacterium (assembly GCA_027296205.1). Lineage (GTDB taxonomy): Bacteria > Actinomycetota > Acidimicrobiia > Spongiisociales > ZC4RG35 > SZUA-217. The sequence continues at coordinate 1,468 of JAPUJM010000134.1, read as the reverse complement.
AGTAGCCTTGGCTTGATGAATGCTGAGCGCGGGAACAGCTCTCACCGACACAGCGAGGCTGACGAGTATTGGCTTCGAATCCTCACCGGGGAGGAAGCGTTCCGCGTAGCGAGGCGCTTGTTCGGAAGAATGCCTTCGCCTCCCAGATGCAAGCTGTGTCTGGCACCGTTTGCCGGTCCCTATGTGCCGATACTGAAGATGCTGGGATTTCGGCGCTGGTCCCTCAACCAGCAGCTCTGCCGGCCGTGTATGCGGGATCTCGGTAAGCACCGAGGAGGCGCAGAGGTACCGGTGTCGCTGCTGTACACGGATGTGCGGGGCTCAACGACCCTCGCCGAGCAACTGACTCCGGGGGAGTTCACGTCCGCTCTCAACCGGTTCTTTGCTATGGCGTTCGCGGCGGTTGATGCCGAATCCGGCGTGATCGATCACATCGTGGGCGATGGAGTGATGGCTCTGTGGGTTCCGGGATTCGTGGGTGATGACCATCCGCAGCGTGCAGTTGCAGCCGGTCGGAGACTGGCGGCGGATCTCACGTCTACTCGCGGACTGGGCGATGCATTTCCCGCGGGAGTCGGTGTGCACACGGGGTTGGCGTATGTGGGCGTCGTGGGGGAGATCGGGTCGCTCGACTTCACCGTGTTGGGCGATGCCCCAAACACCGTAGCGCGGCTGGGATCAGCAGTATCGAGTGGAGAACTCGCGATGAGCGACGACATCATCGCTGCTGCTGAAGTCGATACCTCTGGGCTCGATCGCAGGGTTCTGGAGTTGAAAGGCAAAGCCGAACCCTTCAACGCTTGGATCGAGAGAGTGCGGGTCATTCCCCGGTAGCGCATCTTGATGCGATAAACGACCAGGTCTGCCTACAAACCGGCAACCTGAGCCGCAGGCCGTCGACCCGATCAGGTAGCGCATATGTGCCGATATGGGCGGGTGCGAGCCGCCGCCCAGTTTGTGCCGATTCGGAGCGGTGTGGCGGCGCGTGTGTTATCGCTCGCGTTCAGGCGATCTGAGCGCGGCTATCGGAGCGGACCGAACCGACAGTGGGTCTCCGCCGCCCCAGCCCACCAAGTTGCGAGTTAGATGACCCCGATCTGAGCCGGGCGGCTCGACCTGGGCGTACTTCTTGGGTCCTGACAACCGGCTCTACTCGCTTCAAAACCAGGGGAACTGAACGGCCATCAGATAGCGCAAACGGTCAGGTGGCGGGGTCGACCGATTGGATCTCGAAGAGCAGACCGTCAGGCCCGACAAAGTAACACCACGCCTCGTGCTCCCAGGTGCGGATCTCTGTGACGAACTCGACCCCACGGGCCATAAGTTCGGCTCGGGCCTCTCCAATGTCCTCCACTTGGAGGGCTATCACCACGTTGCGGTGATGCTCCTTGTAAGGGTTCTCCGGCCCGAACAGCTCGACGAGGTCGTCGTTGGCCATCCGGAAATGGGCGTATTGGCGATCGTTGTT
>JAPUJM010000133.1 GCA_027296205.1 Actinomycetota bacterium | reverse complement strand
GGCACGAACTCCATGACCGAGGAAAGCAAGCACAATGAAGGCAAGCCAAACGGGCCACCACGCCGCCAGGTCGAGAAACAGCGACCGGCTCAAGATGTCGGCCGCGGTAACTCCGAGCATCCCTATCAGAACGCCGATAGGAAGAAGCCAGAATCTTGGCACGCCGCGGCCGGAGCCCGCGACCCGGTGGGTCATCCGTCGTAGCCGGTTCCGAGAATCATGACCACGTCGGCGCCCGGCTGCAGGCTGTCGTCAAGGAGAGGTTCGACACGGGCATCGGGTAGAAATTCGAGAAGCTCATTCGCCTCAACGGAGAAACCCTCCCGATGCCAAAGTCGGGACGGGTCCTGCTCCGGCGAGTAGTCGGAAGCCGGCAACGTCTGATACCCGGCGTCGTCGAGCTGTGAGGTCATCCGGCCCGCCGCCCCGTCAAGTCCGATCGAGTTGAGAACGACTACCCGAACCTCTTCGGGTAGCCGCACCGGCACCGTCGTCGAGGTCGGCGGCGTAGAGGTCGATGAGGTGGAGGAGGTGGACCCATCTGTGGTTGTCGGCTGCCCGGCGGTAGTGGTCGATCCGAGCTCCCCGGCGGTGGTGGTGGCCGATTCGGGCTCGTCGGCGATCAGGACCAGAAGAAAAAACACGGCAGCCCCAACAACAATGATGCCGGCAATCATCATGGCAAGGTCCCGGTAGAAGGCGCCCCCGCCGTTTGACGCGTGTCGTCCCTTGTCAGTCATCAGATCGCAACTTCCCTCTCCACTGGGGTATCCACCATGCCTTGCACACGTTTAACGGTTAGCGGGTCGTACTCCAAAGCGGAGGTGAGAGCGATCAGACGCCGCAGTCTCTCGTAGTAGGCGGCCGAAGTCAGACCGAGGCTGAACTCGATCGCCTTGTCCTTGGCGCCGGGCTGGCGCCACCAGGTTCGCTCGAAATCGAGAATCGCCTTATCCAAAGAACCCAACATGATGGGCAAGCGTATTTCCCACGCCGCACAAGCCCGAGCATTTGCCCAAACCGCGTTCCTGATGCATCGGCGTTCGCGTACCTAGCCCCGACCGAGAGCGCGTCGTGCCCGCACCCTGATCCGCCGTTCTTGATCGCGAGCCGCCTGCCGTGCCGCATCCTCGAGGGATTGCTGACCCTGCTGGGGATCATGCTCCCGACGACGTTGCAGCACCCACAAGAAGAGGTCCCCCTCGGTGGAACCCGGCTCGATTTCGAGCAACCGCTCCCACCGGATCGACTCGACCGCCGGCAAGTAGACCCGGTCGTACCAATCGGCCGCGATCTCGTGTCGCTGCAACATCTCGCCACGCTCCATCATCAGGTCGTAACCGTGGGCCTTGACAACGTCGAGCAACTCGACGAATCGATGGGGGCGGGTGAAATCGATTCGCGCCATCGGCCGGGACCGCTCCAGGCCGCTCTGTTGCATGAATCGCCGAGCCTGCTCGAGGTAGAAGATCTTCTCGAAGTCGATGTTCTCGTCGATCTCGATGTCAGTGTGGATCCGGGTCACCTCGGCGTCGATGAACTCGGCGCCCTTCTGTTTGGCGAGCGCAACCCGGTGATTGCCATCTATCACGAAGTAGACGTCATTGACTTGATACACCGAGATCGGGGGGAACCCCAGCGTTGGGAAGGCTCGCTCGAGACGTTCCCAGCGCTCTCTGGTCTGGGAGGTTCGGGGTAGGAAGTCCCGGTCGAAGTCATCGGACCGGTCAACCGTTCCGACGATCCTGGCAACCTCGATGGTTTGCAGGCCGGCATAGGACTGCTGGAAAAGGTGAAGCCGAGCACGCAGCTCGTTGAAAGAGAGCAGAGGCGTGGACGCCGAGCCTCGTACCACCCTCGCCAGACGCCGATAGGTCTCTTTGCGTTGGGCCTTGGAGAAAGACGACGAGTAGGTCATGGTTCGATCTCCAAGAGACGGTAGGGAATCACGTTCACGATGCGGGTGCGGCCGATGGTGCGGTCGGGTCGCGGCCTCCCGTGAGGGTGAATGTGACCATGGAGCATGACCTTCGGCTCGAGCTGCTCGATCAACCGGTGGAAGGCCGCAAACCCACGGTGCGGCCCGTCGCCTTCGTCGCCACAATCCAAAGGAGGTGAATGAGCGATCACCACGCCGACAGACCTCCGATCCCTCCATTTGCGGATCCGTGCCCGCCGTGTCAGTCGGCGCACACGACGCCGCATCTCAGCCTGGGTGAACTGATTGTCGCCATCGTTGTAGCGAATCGAGCCGCCCAAGCCGGCGATGCGCAGGCCGACCTCGTCCTCCCATCGATCCTCCAGATCGACACAGCCGACAGCCGATGGTGGCGACCGCTGGGCGTATTCGGCGGGTAGGTAGGTCGATGTGACCGGTTTACGGGGTGACGGGTCGTGATTGCCGTGGACGTACAACAACGGCACCTCGGCCTTCGCCCGCAGGTACTCGAGGTAGTCAAATGGAAGATCACCACATCCCAGAATGAGATCAGGACGCAGTTCCTTCAACCGGGGCCCGTAGAGGGCCTGGCTCACCTCATCGGCGACGGCGAGGATTCTGATCATCGGGGAATCGACCCCTTGAAGAGAATGGACGGTTTCACTCACGACCTGGACGACATAGCCAACTGCCCGGCCTCGACAGGCAACTCCTCGGCAAAGACGCGCCGCTCAACGCCATCCACAATCACGACACAATGTTCCCGACTCCGTCGGGCTACGTGACATCCGGGTTGGGGAGCATGAAGTCCTCGCGGATGACCCGGGTCAACTCATGGTACGAAGCGATGAACCCGCGCAGCGTGCGCACGGTGGCCCCGTAGGTGTCGAACTCTGCAACGGTCATTCCGTCCTCGTCGTACGCCTTGCGGAAGTCGGGCACGCGGTCGTACAGCTCGGCAACGATCTCCGCGGCGACGGGATCGTCGATTCGGTCCTTTACCTCCACCGTGGAGCTGTTGAACAGCTTCTGCCAACTCGATGGAATAGTGAGAATGACATCACCGCCGATGAATTCCGACCAATGCAAATGGTGACGGTAAGCAGCCGCCAGCAGACGCGAGCGGAAACCCCTCTCCTCATAGATCCTGAGGGCCTTCTTGAACACTGCAACCCCTGCCCACGGCAAGTATTGCGGGTTGACGGTGATGCCATCTCTATCGGTGACAACCCGGATCCAGTCATCGGTCCGGCCCACCATGATCGTCGTGACCGGCGTGATGGTGTCTGTCTCCAACCCCTCTGCCTCGCGTCGCTGTAACCCGCGGTCGACGGACTCTCCGATCGCAACCGCTTGCGCCACGGTGAAACTGACCGTGGCGTTGATGTTCACCCCGAGGTAGGTTGCCTCCTCGACCGCGGCGACACCTCGACTCGTCGCCGGCAATTTGACCTGCATGTTGGGAGCCAGCGAGTCGTAGCGGACCGCTTGTTCGACCATCTTCTCGACGTTGCGGTAGTAAGAGGGGTTGGTCTGGATCGACAGTCGCCCCTTCATGCCGTTCTCCCGCTCGAAGACCGGCAACAGCAGCTCCGCGCCCTTGAGCGCGATCTCCTCGAATGCCTTCGCCATGACGTCCTCGTCGGACCACGACGGGTTCTCCGCGATCAGCTCGTGAATACGGTCCTCCCACAGATGTCGTTCCTGGGCGAGGACCTGCACCACAATGGTCGGATTGCTGGTAGCGCCCACCGCGCCGTGTTCGATCGCGTAAGCCAGTTCCTCGACGGAACATGAGTCATTCCAGAAATCCGTCGGGTAGGCACTGACCGTTTCGTGCAGAGGGCTCTTGTAGGTGGTTTCCAGCATTTGCTCGCTCCTTGCCGTCACCGGCTCATTCGTCAGCATTCTTGGTTTCGACTTCTTTTCCGTTCGAGTCTTGCTCGCCGGGCCCATCTCGTGCGGGGTCATCGCTCATGGTCAGACCAGATCCCGGGTCGTTGGTGCTTGCGCTCGGCTTCCCACTCGGCTCGCGCCACGAGAACTTGCTCGCGATCGGACACCTCGGGAACACCCACCTCCCACCAGACGCCACCCTCCGTCCATTCGTAAGGATGGGTGTCGATCACGATGACGTAGCTTCGATCCGCCGCCTTGGCCCGGAGGAAGGCTGCTCGAAGCTCCTCGATCCCGGTGACCTTCTCGGCGATGGCGCCCAACGACGCAGCATGTTTGGTGAAATCGACGCGAGTTTCGTCCACCCTTTTGGTGTGCTCCAGGAGGTTGTTGAATTCCTCACCACCCGTGTTCACCTGAAGCCGGTTGATGACCGCAAAGCCGCCGTTGTCGCACACGATGAAGATCACCTTGTGACCGGTGGCGACGGTCGAGTAGATGTCCGAGTTCATCATCAGGTAAGAGCCATCGCCAACCCACGAGATGACCTCCCGATCAGGCATGGCCATCTTCGCCCCCCAGGCGCCGGCAATCTCATATCCCATACATGAATAGCCGTACTCGACGTCGAAGGAGCCGACCGATTTCGCTTGCCAGCCCATGTTCAACTCACCAGGAAGCCCTCCCGCGGCGGACACCTGATAATCACTGTCGTCCACCAGGTCGTTGACCGCCCGAATGACCTGGGCATATGTCGGCACCTCGTGGTCGCGGGCGATATAGCCGTCGAGATAGTCGTACCACTCGCTCCTCTCCTCGCCTGCGCGATGCAGCCATTCCGTGGGGGCGTGATAGTCGCCGAGGGCCTCGTCCAGCGCCTCCAGCGACACACGAGCGTCACCCACCACCGACAACGCATGGTGCTTGGTGGCGTCGAATCGTCCGACGTTGATCGACACCAGTTGCATCCGCGGGTTCTTGAAGACTGCCCATGATCCGGTGGTGAAGTCCTGGAGACGAGTTCCCACGGCGACAACCACGTCGGCATCAGCCGCGAGAGCGTTGGCGGAGGTGCTTCCGGTGACTCCGATAGGACCAGCGAAATTCGGGTGGTTGTAGACCAACGTGGACTTGCCGGCCACCGTCTCAACCACCGGTATGCCCCGTGCGACCGCAAACGCCGTGAGCTCATTCACCGCATCGGAGTAGTGGACGCCTCCCCCGGCGATGATCAGCGGTTTGTCCGCCACCGCAAGGACTGCTGCCGCTGCTGTGACCTCGCGAGGATCCGGACCGGGCCGGCGGACGTGGTGCAGAGTCTCGGCGAAGAACTGCACGGGGAAGTTGTAGGCCTCAGCTGCGATGTCCTGGGGCAGCCCGATATACGCCGGACCACACTCGGCCGGATCGAGCATGATGGCCAGCGCCTGAGGCAGGCTCTGGATGATCTGCTCGGGACGTGTGATGCGGTCCCAGAAACGGGTAACCGCCCGAAACGCGTCACTCACCGTCATCGAGGGGCTGCCGAAATGCTCGACCTGCTGCAGAACGGGGTCCACGATGCGATGCTGAAAGGTATCGCCGCTGATCAACAGGAGTGGCAGCCGGTTGGCATGAGCGACCGCGGCGGCGGTCACCATGTTGGTCGACCCGGGGCCCACCGACGAGGTAGCGATCATGATCTGGCGGCGACGCTTCGCCTTGGCGAATGCCACTGCGGCCAGAGCCATGGATTGTTCGTTGTGCCCCCGCCAGGTGGGCAACTCATCCCGGACCCGGGCAAGCGCCTCGGCCAGGGACACCACGTTGCCATGGCCGAAGATCCCGAACACGCCGGGAAAAAGGGCAACTTCGGAACCGTCGATCTCGGTGCGCTGCGCTACCAGCCAGCGCACGATCGCTTGTGCAGTGCTGAGTCGAACTGTCTCCATCGTCACTACTCCCTCATGAGCCAGGCGCTGATCGCAGAAATCTCTGCGTTGCGGGCGCGAGTTTTGACATCGACTTAAAATCGAGCATACCTTTTGGGTGTTGGAACGTTCCAGACGCTCCCGGCCGATCAGGTGCGAAGGAGGTCCCGAGTGATAGTGGGCATAATTGGCACCGGGCGTATCGGAGCGATCCACGCCAACAACCTGAGTCGCCACCCGGCCGTGTCCACGATCATCGTGACGGACGCGATACGTGCTCAGGCGGAGCATGTCGCGGCAACCTACGGGGCCGACGTCGCCTCGGGGCCGACCGAGCTCTTGGAGTCTGTCGACGCAGTTGTCATCTCCACACCTGCTGACGTCCACGTAGAGCAGATTGAGCTTGCCGTTGATCACCGCGTCCCTGCGTTGTGCGAGAAGCCGCTGGCGATGAATCTCGCTGATGCCGACCGGGCAGTGGCCATCGTGTCAGAGAGCGACGTATCGGTTCAGATCGGATTCAACCGCCGGTTCGACCCGGGTTATCGCCGGGCGCGTGACCTGGTCGCGGATGGCAGTCTGGGAATAGTCACGCTCGTTGTCGGACAGCACCATGACTTCGAACTGCCCGACAAGGAGTACATCGCACGTTCGGGTGGCGAGTTCCGGGATCAGCTCATCCACGACTTCGACATCCTGCGCTTCGTGACGGGCCGGGAGGTCGTTCGGGTCCACGCCACCGGCGCGACGAGGGCATTCGACTGGTTCGCCGAGTTCGACGACTACGCCCAGACGGCAGTGACCCTCTGGCTCGACGACGGCACCCTGGCCATGCTCTGCGGCTCCCGCCACGATCCTGTTGGATACGATGTCCGCATGGAGGTCTTCGGCACGAAGGACTCGATAGCCATCGGCCTCGGTCCGCGTACTCCGTTGCGATCCGTCGAGCCAGGGGTGCCCCCACCCATCGATCCATACACCGAGTGGATACCTCGCTTCGGCGGGACCTACGCCGACGAGATAGATGCGTTCCTCGCCATGGTCCGCAATGGGGAGCCAAACGAGTGCACGGTAGAAGACGCACGTGCCGCTTTGGTTATCGCCGAGGCCTGCACCATTTCAGCCCGAGAAGGTCGAATCGTGGCCCTGGAGGAACTGGCATGACGTTTCTATCTCGAATCGCCGGCGCACCGATCACATGGGGAGTGGATGGATCTCCTGGATGGGGCCACCTGATGGATAGAGAGCGTGTCCTCGCCGAGATGCAGCAGGTAGGCCTGTCTGCCACCGAGCTGGGGCCAGATGGGTACCTGCCCGGAGATGTGACCGAGTTGCGGGCTCTTCTGGATCGATTCGGCCAGGCCCTCATAGGAGGTTTCGTGCCGGCCGTTTTGTATCGGCCTGAGTTGGCCTCCGAGAGTCTCGCCTACGTAGGCCGGGCGGCCTCGACCCTCGCACGCACGGGTGCTTCGGTGATGGTGCTCGGGCCCGACTCACATCATCCCGGGTATGACCGGCAGATAGACCTGACCGAAGACGAATGGGAAACGTTCCTGACCAATCTCGATCGCGTCATCGACATTGCCTCTGGCCATGGGTTGAAGACCGCACTCCACCCCCACTGGGGCATGGCGGTCGTGCGTCAGGATCACGTCGAGCGTGTGCTTGACCAGTCCCCGGCGGAACTTTGCATCGACACCGGGCATCTCGCTCTGGCCGGGGCCGATCCCGTCGTCATCGCGAGGGCCGCCGCCGGTCGGGTGGCTCACGTTCACCTCAAGGATCTCGACGAAGGCCTGGCTCGACAGGTCCGCTCCGGCGACCTCGCTTTCCGTAAGGCCGTGATCGACGGCCTGTTCCTTCCGTTGGGTGCCGGCAGCGTCGACCTACGGGGTTTCATCGATGCGCTAGAAGCCCAGGGCTATGAGGGCTGGTATGTCATCGAGCAAGACACGGTGCTGGCCGTCGAGCCCGAAACAGGTGAGGGCCCGATCGTTGCCGCCGCCCAGAGTTTCGCATTCCTGGAGGGTATTGCGGGTGGCCTGTGAGTTGGGTGAAGGCTCACTTCCGGCCTCCACCGGGCAGATGGGCACCACCTCATCGGGGTGGCGCCACATCCAGGAGACCGGCCGGAGTTGCCCGTCGATGATTTCGCGGTGACAGACAACTCCTTTGAGGTTCTGACGATCGGCCGGGTCAGCGTCGACTTGTTTCCGCCGGAGTTCGGGCTATCGCTGTCGGAGATCAAGTCCTTCGACAAGTCCCTGGGCGGAAGCCCGACAAACGTAGCTGTCGCCGCGTCACGCTATGGCCATCACAGCGCGGTTATCACTCGGGTCGGCGATGATGGGTTCGGTGAGTATGTGCGCATCGCTCTGCGAGGCTTTGGGGTGGACGAAAGGTACGTCGGCACCGACCCCGTCCTCCGCACTCCAGTCGTGTTCGCGGAGATTCACCCACCCGATCACTTCCCGCTTCTCTTCTACCGTGAGCCGAGGGGGCCGGACATGACAATTGTGCTTGGAGATCTCGATCTCGAGGCGATTCGGAGCGCCGACATTTTCTGGACAACCGGGACCGGGTTGTCCGATGAGCCGAGCCGGTCGGCGACGTTGGCGGCCCTGGAAGAACGCGGACGCAAGCAGCACACCATCCACGACCTCGACTATCGAGAGAGCTTCTGGTCTTCGCCCGAAGATGCCGGAAGGTATCAGCGATTCGCCCTGAACCTGGTCTCGGTGGCGGTGGGCAACCAGGAAGAGTGCGCCGTCGCCGTCGGACCCGGCCTGCCCGAAGATCAAGCAGCGCGACTGCTCGATCTGGGAGTCGAACTTGCCATCGTCAAGATGGGTCCCGCCGGAGTTCTCATCGCGTGCTCCGACGGCACCGAGCGAGTCGGTCCCCTCGAGATCGACGTCGTCAACGGGTTGGGAGCCGGGGATGCGTTCGGTGGTGCTCTCTGCCACGGTCTGCTGCTCGGTTGGGACCCTGTTGAAATACTGCATTTCGCCAACGCGGCCGGCGCCTACGTGGCGGCACGTCTGGCCTGTGCGGACGCTATGCCCACCGAGCAACAAGTGCGGGATTGGATCAACGATGTCGGGTGAGACACCGACACATGCCTCTGGGCAACCCGCGACTATTGCCGTGGGATGGGACTTGCTCTATCCCGAAGACGGCGATGTCCGAACGGCCGTCAAACCCGCCGCCCAATCACTCGAAGGAGGACGCCACGAGTAGACGTTTCTATCCGGCGTCGGGTGGCGGTGAGATGACCGCAGTGGATATCACCCCATCCAAGGCCGGGTGGCGGTACTCGGGCCTGCGTGTCTTGCGCCTGGCTGCCGGCACCACTCATGAGCTCACGACCGGGACCACCGAGATGGCGATACTGCCGGTCTCCGGCGGCATGACGGTCGAGGTGGAATCACACACGTTCCGCCTCGACGGGAGAACTAGTGTTTTCAGCGCAGTCACCGATTTCGCCTATGTGCCCATCGACGCGGACATTCGAATAACAACGCGAGGGCCGTGCGAGATCGCCCTCTGCACCGCCGTTGCCACTCGCCGCATCGACCCGTACCGGGTCGCCGCTCAGGACGTCCGGGTCGAAGTTCGGGGAGGAGGTGCCGG
>JAPUJM010000132.1 GCA_027296205.1 Actinomycetota bacterium | reverse complement strand
GTATCACCTGGAGCTAGATCCTCTTGTTCGCGGATAGCTCTCTTGACTGGGAGCACAAACGATCCCGAACCTTTGTCGGGGAACACCGAGGTTTGCCATCGACTTTCGCCGATGACCGCATTTACTTTGACTGAACCGAAGCCGGCGCGTTCTGGAACTCGGTCCCTGACTTCTTCAGCGTCTTCCGCGAGGAGAGTTATGAACACCCAAGGTGCTTCCCCTTGGTACTCCCAGAGAATCCCGGTGAACTGAATGACCAACTCACTCACGCCATAACGCTAGGAGAAACAGGGCGAACCAGTTCTCTGATCCTGGCCACTTGGCGGCTTAGGCGACACCAGCGACAGCGGCTATCTTCCGCGGTCTGCGACCAAGGAAGGGTTTCACCTCATGGCCGAAGCGCCGACGTCGATTCAGTCAACTCCACATCGTCGAAGCCGGGTCAACTGGCGAGTCGGGATCGTTCGTTTTGTCATCGACACCGTGCTCATTGGGCTCGTCCTCGGGTTCATGCCCGACATCCGCACCGGCTTCGAACTGACGCTCACCTCGATCGCCGTCCTTTCGGTCATTTACGGGCTGCTCAACGCGTTCGTCCGACCGGCGCTTGACCTGCTGCTGATGCCATTCATCGTGCAGACCTACGGGCTTGTCATCGTGCTTGTCGATGCGGTGATCTTTGGCCTGCTGTTGCTGTTCTCGAGTTCTCTCAACGCCGATTACATCTGGCAGATTCTCATCGGCGGCTTTGTGCTCGGTCTGTTACGACTGACGTCGATAGGTTTTCTCGGGCTGACGCCGCCGGTCGTCCCTGAGGGAGCCGGCGTCCTTCGTGAGCCCACACCGGTGGGCTTTCTGCGATTCAGCGCGACGGCGGAGGAACGCCTCCGTTTGCTGCGAGTTCGACAAACCCTCCAGATCCATGGTATCGATGCGTTCTTCGACGGCGACGGCGCCATCGCTCGGTTCCGACGACGTCTTCAGACCAGGCTGTGGCGCCCAGAAGTCCCGTTGACCCGCGTGCCGCCGCCCGTTCGATTTCGACTCCTGCTCCAGGACCTTGGTCCAACCTACGTCAAGATCGGTCAGATCATCTCGAGCCGAGCCCAAACCCTGCCGGTGGAATGGGAGGAGGAGCTCGAGAAACTCCAGAGCGACGTCCCGGTATTCTCCTACGAGAAAGCGCGGGAACGAGTGATAACCGAGCTCGGGGCACCGCCCGAGGAGCTGTACGCAGAGTTTGACTCAACGCCGCTGGCCGCAGCCTCCCTCGCCCAGGTGCATCGCGCCATATTGCACGACGGCCGCGATGTTGCGGTGAAGATCCAGCGCCCGGACATTCATGCGCAGTTGCGATCCGATGTCCGCATCCTGGTCCGCATGTCCCAGGCTATGGAGCGACGGGCCCGCTGGGCGGAGGACATGGACCTGGCCGGCATCGTCTTCGAGTTCGGTACCACCCTGCTCCGGGAATTGGACTATAAGATCGAGGCCTACAACGCCCGCCGACTCAGCAGGGTGCTGGACCCCATCGAAGGTATCCGAGTCCCGGGCGTGATCTACGAGCTGTCGTCTTCGGGAGTGCTCACCCTCGAGTTCATCCACGGCGTGAAGTCGACCAACGCTGCAGCCATCGACGCCGCTGGGTTCGACCGGGAGCAGCTGGCCGACCGCGTGGTGCAAGGGGCGGTGAAGATGCTGATGATCGACGGTTTCTTCCACGGCGACCCCCATCCCGGCAACGTGTTCGTCGATCTGGACAACGGCGACGTGGTCATGCTCGACACCGGTATGGTCGGCGAGTTGACCTTTCAGCAACGGATCAAGCTGGGGAGTCTGCTGCTCACCGTTCGCAACGGCGACGTGATCGGCCTCGCCCAGACGCTGAAATCGCTGTCGACGCCATATCGGGAAACCGATGACGACCGGTATTACCGGAACTTCGAGCGCACCCTGACCCCCTACCTTGATCCACCCCCGGGACAGAAGGTCGAGGTTGTGGCAAAGGTGTTGCCGCTGGGACTCGACGTCCTGACGGACGCCGGCTACCGATTCGATTCTCACCTCACACTGGCCATGAAAGCAATGGCCCAGGCCGAGGCGATCACCGGCGCCCTGGTGCCGAGCTGGACGGGCACAGAGTTCATGTACCGGGCGTTCGATGCCCTGAAGCAGCAAGTCCCAGGCGCGCTCACGTCGGATGTAGTCAAGGACGCCGTCGTGCGACAAGCCAGCTATGTAGCCCGGGAAGCCATCGAACAGCTCCCGTCGCTCAGAGACGGAGCGCTCAAGTGGTTGATGAACCTCAAACAGGGCGGGTTCAAAGTCGAGCTTGATACGAGCGATCTCGACCGGCACGTCCATGCCCTGCGCGGGATCGCAATGATGATCACGCTCGGCATCCTCGTGGTCGGCCTGGTCATCGGATCGGCGGTTGCCGCCGGGGTCGGTGGCCTCGAAGGCAGCGCACTCGAACCCGTCACCGACCTCGCGGCCAGCATCTTCGCCATCTCCGCTGTGGTTGGGGGGATTGCCGTCGTCGTCCTGTCGTGGCGGCTGTGGCGCCTGAGCCGCCGTCCCCGCCGTCGCGATCCGCTAGACCGCCTCTGATCCTGTTCGGGTTGGATCGTGGATTGAGGCGTGGCGTGAGGATTGACCATGAGTAGCGTGATCATCTTCACTCATTGCTGTCGACCTTCCCCGTCTTGAAACGCACAAGTCGCTCCTGCTCCTCGGCTGTCCGATACTGGGGTGTCTCGTTCCAATGAACAACCGCCCAGATTTATCTGAGCTCTTCGAGCAACTTCGCCTGTGGAT
>JAPUJM010000131.1 GCA_027296205.1 Actinomycetota bacterium | reverse complement strand
CCCGCACGAGACCACTCACTACTGCCCCGGAGACCCATGGCAAGTCCGGAATTGGCTATGCCTCGGTGGTCCCAGCAGTTCCGCTGGCCCCAGCGCCGCATTGCACCGTGCTGCTGGACCTCCTCGATGCAGTGCCACATCCCGTTACCCTCGTGACCATCGGCCCGCTTACGAACCTTGCGGCGGCTCTGGAGGCCGATGCCCCGTTCGTACTCAGCCGCGTGGGCTATCACATCGGAATGTTCGGCAGCATTCACGAGCGTGGGAACGCAAACCGGTGGGCGGACTTCAATGCATGGTGCGACCCCGAGGCTGCAGACATGGTGGTGCGGAGTGAGATGCCCGTCCACATGGTAGGACTGGACGTCACCAGACGGATGACGGTGACCGCAGCCGAGGTCACGGCTCTGGGCCGGTCGCCTCAGAAATTGGCGCGATGGCTCGGTGCTGCCCTGCAGTTCTACGTGGATTTCCACCGCAGCCAGCAAGGGCTCGACGGATGCGTCATCAACGATGTGCTCACCATAGGTGATCTCGTGGCACCGGGTATGCTCGGGTTCGAGAGCAAGGACATCCGGATCGATCTTGACGAAACCGAACACCGCGGACATACAAGGGAAGGAGGCCCGTCCCCCCGTCAGATCGCAGTGTCGGTCAACACCCAAACGATGCGTCATTTATTGTCGCGCGTGTTCGGGCGGGATTGGTGGGCGCAACACAGACAGGTAGGTCTTGCATGAGCAATGGACAGGTGCGCGTCGCAGTCATCGGCACCGGAGATATCGGTCGCGGCTGGGCGGCGTTGATAGCGGCCGCCGGGTGGCCAGTCGCGCTGTACGACCACCACGGACAGAATCCGGACGACGCGCTTGCCGAGATCACCGGCCGGGCCCGGCGAATGGTTGAACTCCACCGAGCCGACAGCGCGACTGTAGAGAGGGGGATCAAGCTGATCACCGTGGGGCGCAGTCTTCTGGAAGCGTGTCGCGACGCTCAATGGATCATCGAGGCCATCCACGAAGACGTGAAAGCCAAGCAAAAGCTGGTGGAGTCTCTCGAGGCGGCGGCACCGGAGGCACGGGTAGTTTCGAGTTCATCTACCGCGCTCACGGCGAAGCAACTCGTGGCCCGCGCCACTCGTCCCGAAAGATGCATGATCGTCCATCCCCTCAACCCCCCGGAACTGATCCCCTTGGTGGAGGTGGTTCCTGGACCACAAACCGACCGGATGTTGGTCGAACTCGTCCGCGGCTGGCTCAGAGCAATAGGCCGCGTTCCGATCCTGGTAAAGAAACCGATCCTCGGCAACGTGGTAGGCCGCATTACCGCGGCGGTGTGGCGGGAGGCGATCGATCTCGTGCTCCAAGGTGTCATCGACGTGGACGATCTCGACAGGGCGGTTTCACTGGGGCCCGCCCTCGGCTGGGCCGCCGCAGGACCGTACTTGACCTACCACCTAGGCGCCGGCGATGAGGGATTCGGGCAGTTCCTCCAGCACCTCAATAAGACATTTGAATCTGTGTGGAGCGACCTTGCCACCTGGAGCCGGCTCGACCCCGAGCAACGGCACACGCTGATACACACCGTCGAGCGAACCTATGAAGGGAAATTGACCACAATTCGGGAGGCGAGAGACCGGCGATTGGCAGCGATTCTGAAAGGGCTGGAAGACGCGAGAAGTGAGAAGTGAGAGAAGGAGAGGGCCACACGCCACCTCTGAGGGTAGGGCGGGTGGGCTCTCTCACTTTCTCACCTTCTCACACTGGAGTGAGTTCGCCAACTCGTGCCCAATCACCTCTTCTCGATCGCCGGCGAATCGAATCGTCAGCGGTCCGTTGAAGGGCTGTCGAGCGATGACGTCGAACTGCACACCAGGCCTCAGGCCGAGCGATGCGATAAACCGTAGCCGCTCGGAGTCCTTGTCACCCACCATGCGAAGCCAGCCAGCCGACCCGACATCGATATCCGTCATCGGAACGTAGTGCGTAGTCTCTATTTCTCCGTCGGCCGTCGGGATGGGGGCGCCGTGAGGGTCATGAGTCGGACGACCCAGCGCGGCGTCCATACGCTCGATGAGATCGTCCGACACGGCATGTTCCAAACGCTCTGCTTCTTCATGGACGTCGTGCCAGGCGTATCCCAACTGTGCGATCAAAAACAACTCGATGATCCGATGACGCCTCAGCATCCTGAGCGCCTGCCGTTGCCCGGTTTCCGTTAGCTGCACGCCCTTATAGGGGGCATGCTCCAACAGACCGGCTTCGGCCAGGCGTTTCACCATGCCGCTCACCGATGGGGGCGCGATGGACAGCCTTTCGGCTATCGCGCTCGTCTGCGCCGATCCCGACTCGGCCTGAAGCCTATAGATGATCTTGAGGTAATCCTCGATCGAGCGGGATAGACCTGGGCGCTCTGTGGACATCATAAAAACCCCACCAACTCATGCTTGAAACTGAAATTTAACCTTGCCTAAACTAGATGCAACAGCTTCGAGCGACGAGCTTCTATCAGCGTCACCCGATCCGCTCCAGAAATGGGGCGACGATTCGTTGGGTTATTCCCCATATGACGTGCTCCCCAACCACGTATGCATCCACCGTCCAATGCTGTCCTCGCACTTCGACTTCGGTGGCAGATGCCGATGCGCGGAGGGTTTGGAGCGACACCCAGAGGTGTCCCGCAACCTCGTCGCTGGACTCGATCCGGGGCCGGGCCGGAAGACCAAACACGAACGGCCGGACAACCACCGGGGGAAGCACCTTGATGTCTGGAAACAGATCGTCCAGCTCGCCGAGCAGAGAGCTAGGAGGAAGAGCGATGCCGGTTTCCTCCAAGGTCTCCCGGCATGCCGTATCGACGAGCGCGACATCCACAGCATCCCGTCGACCGCCCGGGAGCGCCATATGCCCCGACCAAGGATCCTCGGCCCGCTCGGCCCGCCTGATGAAGAGGAGGTCGAGACCGGACGACCCGGGAACTAGAATCAGCCCCACAGCGGCCTCCCAGGCTTCTGGCTCTCGAACCCGCCGCGGGGATTGTCGCCCGAGGCGAGCCTTCACTTCCCGTAACATCGAGTCCATCGATTACCGGAACGAAACCCGTTTCACCGGTGTTTCAAGCGAGGACACCGGAACGTTGTATATTTGTTGCTGGAGTAACGTGTGCTTGACCCCAAGAAGGAGGCACTCATCTGGAACAAGTTTGCTGTCGGAATG
>JAPUJM010000130.1 GCA_027296205.1 Actinomycetota bacterium | reverse complement strand
GTGGCGGCCGGTGATGGCCACCACGACGTCGATGCGGCGGTCGACAAGATCTCCGGCCTGAGAGTCTTCAACGATGACGAGGGGAGGATGAATCTCTCCTTGGTGGATGTCGATGGCCAGGTTCTGGTCGTGAGCCAGTTCACCCTGCTTGGGGATGTGAAGCGAGGGCGTCGCCCGTCATTCACCGACGCAGCCCGGTCTGAACATGCCCGGCCCCTGATCGATCGGATGATTCATGGCTTTCGGGAGCGTGACATTGTCACTGCGCATGGTGTTTTCGGGGCGACGATGGATGTCGAACTGACCAACGACGGTCCCGTCACGCTGGTTCTCGAAGTGAGCGACGGTGTCGTCGGCTGAATGGCGAGGCGGACCAGTGTCTGTTCCACAGGACGGCTCCCATTCCCAATGACAACACAAGGAGTAGGCTCGTTTCATCTATCCCCCAGGCCATCGGCCATTCGAAGGTAGCCCAGAGGATGGCCATGATGTTGAAGGCGACAATGGTGACTATGGCCGCCGTACCCGCTGACCGGGTGATCAGGACCGTGATCACAATCACAGCTACCACTGGTGCCAGGACAGTGGGCCAAACCGCGGTAAGGACCCCGGCGGAGATCCCGAGACCTTTGCCTCCCCGGAAGTGGTAGTACATGTTGAAGACGTTTCCGGTGGTGGCACCGACCCCGGCCAACACCGCGCCCAGGTCGCCGGCCAGGGCGGCGCCGGTGATGACTGCGACGGCACCCTTGGCCATCTCGATCGCCAGTACGGCGGCTCCCAGACGTGGTCCGCCGAGTCGGAGGGCGTTGGCAGTTCCCGGGTTCATCGAGCCATCCCCACGAATATCGACTCCAGCCAGTCTTCCCAGCCACTCGGCAGTGGGTGATGAACCGATCAGATAGCCGACGATGATGGCCCCAATGGCTGTCGCAACGCTCAACCTTCAACCTCTGCCTGCCCCGGACCGCAGAACTGCAAGAAGTCACACGAGTGGCACCACGACCCCGGGCTCTCCTCGAAATCTGAAGTGGAAATTCGAGCGGTGAGGGCATTGAGCGAGTCGCGGGCCTCTGCTACCCACCGGTCATCCGCTGAGTGGGTGACCTCGGTGAGACCCCCACCCAGGTAGGCGAAAGTGACATCGAGGACTTTGGGTTTGGTCAGGCCGAAGTCGACCTCGGTGGCGGCTACCGCATAGGCCTGCAATTGGACGACAAGCGCCCGGTCGGTGCGGGAACGGCCGCTTTTGAAGTCGACCACTTCCCATCTGCCGTCGTCGCAATAGACGGCATCGATTCTTCCCCGGACGAGGTATCCGGTGTCCAGTTCCAACGAGAACGGGATCTCGATCATCGTTGCCGTCTTCTCGGCGAACCTGGAGGTCAAATAGGTGTCGAACGCGCCGGGCCCGGAAGAGCGGTCCCCCGCGACGACGTCATACAGGTCTTCCGTCATTTCCTCGAAGGGAACCTGGCCTCTCTGGTGTAGCTCGATGCGACGGTGCACCTCTGTCCCCCGATTGGCCGCCGGGTTGAGTCGTCGGGGGAGCGGGTCGACATTGGTCCAGAAGAATCTCTTCGGACATTGCGCGTACGTCACCAGACCCGTGACCGAAACCGTGTGTGGATCGTCGGCGGTCTCCTCTGGCGCGGGCTCGGCGAGATTGAAGAGTCGTTGGTTCACGTCAGCCACGATCCGCTCATATTCGTCCCCGATGCCGTGCGCTGCGGCGAGTTCGTCGATTGCCGCCGGGTCGTCGATGGCGGCCCGAAGCCCCGCCTCCCATCCGTCCGGAAAGACGGGGTCAGGGCTGGCTTCTCGAGCGGCGGACCGGAGCATGCCAGGCCGCTCACCAAGCTCGGCGTGGCCGGCGCTCCGGCTCACGATGTGTTTCTCGACGATCTCGAACAACTCCGATGGCTCCTTGGGCCTCTTGGACGGCTCCGGCAGCCCGTACCAGTGGGCTCCTGAGACGAAGAGCCGTCTCTTGGCCCTGGTGACGGCCACGTAGGCGACCCTCCACTCCTGTCTCATGTGTCGCACCCGGAGATAGATGGCCCGCTCGTCCTTGTCGTCTGGCAGGTCATCCACAATCGTGTCGATCCGCATGGAGACCGGGACATGCTCCGCGAAGCGGATGGGGTCCGGGTACTGCTGGGAGCGGCTGGGGAAGTTGCCCTTGGTCACCGCGGGGATCGCGACGTTCTCCCACTCGAGTCCCTTGGCACGATGCACGGTGACGAGGGTCACCGCGTCCTCGCCGGAGAGATGGGCTGCGTCAAGCTCCTCCGCGGGTTCCTCTTCCATCACTGTCAGATAGTCGAGAAAGGCCCCAACCGAGGGTCTGCCCCGAAGAGGGCTCCAGTCCTCGGCCAGGTCGAGAAGGCGGTAGATGTTGAGTCGCGCGGTGAGTCGCGCGTTTGGCGGCAAAGCCTCGATGTCTTGCCACGCCCGAGTTCGGTCGAGGATCGTTCGACAGGTCTCCACCAGCGTCAGCCCCTGGCTCTCGGTGAGCACGTCCCTGTAGACACCCAGAAAGCGCAGCAGCGCGGAGCGAGCGTCGTTGCGGAGCCCGGGAATGTCGGCAGAGCTCTCGACGGCCTCCATCAGGGTGATGGGAGCGGGCTGTTCGGCGTCGTCATGCGCCCCGGCACCGGCGACCCACCGGGTCAGCGGCGCAAGGTCGGCCATGCCCAGTCGATATCGGCTGCCGAAGAGGATCTGGATGAGGGCAGAAGAGTCCTCCGGATATTCCAGGGTGGTTAGCCATGCCCTGAGGTCGGAGACTTCTGCGACGGAAAACAGCCCCCCGATGTTTGCCACCTCGAGCGGGATGTCGTGACGGCTCATCGCGTCGACCACGACAGCGAAGTCCTTGTTCTTTCTGAAGAGGACGGCCATGTCTGACCACCGACTGCCGCTTTGCTGGAGTTCTTCGAAGGTGCGGGCTATCCACTCCGCTTCCTTGAGGGCGTCTTCCGCCCAATAGGTGACGACTCCGCCCTCGGAGTCACCTTCGATCGCCCGAAGGGCGTCGGCCTCGGCATTGGCTTGGAGTCTGATCTCATTGGCGACATCGAGGATCGCCTGAGTGGATCGTCTGTTGAGAGTGAGTCCCTTCTCACTGGCAACCTCGCCGTTGCTTTTGGTGAAGTGCTCCGGGAAGAGCTCGAAGTTCTGAGCGGATGCTCCCCGCCACTCGTAGATCGTCTGGTCCTCGTCGCCCACGGCGATCACGGGGAAACCGGAATCGAAGATGCTCATCAAGAGCACACGTTGGGCCGGGTTGGTGTCCTGGTATTCGTCGAGGATGACAGCTCGATATCTCTCCTTGATGATGGCGGCCAATTCGGGGTATTCGCCGACGACTCGGGTGGAGAGGGTCACCAGATCGGAGTAGTCCACGACTCGAAGACGCTGTTTGTCGGCGGCGAATTGGACGAGTGTTTCGGCCATCTCCCGGCGCGACTCCCAAATCTCGTCGTTGTGGTCCTCGGCGGCATCCAAAACATCGGTGGCTTCGAGCAGATGGTCGCCGAGTCGGTCGCCAAAACGGCGAACCCTGTCAAGGGTTCGGGCCTG
>JAPUJM010000013.1 GCA_027296205.1 Actinomycetota bacterium | reverse complement strand
GGCAAGCGCGGCAGCAACACCGGATGCCAGCTTGGGAGCCGAGAACGCCTCTAGACGCCCGTTTCTCTTCCGAACCACGAGTTGAGGCTCGAGACGCTCATACGTCGTGAACCGGTGGTCGCACACTTCACACTCACGTCGACGTCTGATCGCGTCGCCGCCTTCGGCCGGGCGGCTGTCGATGACCCGGGTATCGGTGGCGCCGCATGAGGGACACAGCATCACCTCAGCGTAAACCAATGTCCGGGATTCAGCCCTCTGGGATGAGGAGAACCTCACCTGGATAGATCACACTCGACTGAATTCCGCTGGTCTTGCGGATGTCGGCGACGAGACGACGTATGTCCTCCCCGGGCGGCAGATGGTCGGCGGCGATCGCCCACAACGTGTCTCCATGAGTGACGACATATTCGACAGTCGGTGGCGAGGAGCCTCCTGCGTCGGCAGCCCCTCCGATCAGAAGGAAAACCGCGGAGACGGCTGCGATAAACACCGACAGCCGGACGGGAAGCTGGCGTTTGGCCGTCTCTCGCACTTGTCTCCCTCCTGATCGGACCCGCTGATTGTTGGACGACGCTCGTCTTACCGAACGTGTGTTCGACACACTATCGAACAACTGTTCGGTGTCAAGTGTCGAACAGATGTTTGGTTTTGCCATCCCGACTCGGTAACGTGACAGAACACCAGTTCGATGGAGGAGTCAGATGCTCAGCGAACGTCAGCAACAAGTGCTCGACTACATACGTGACACGGTCAACGGTCGGGGCTATCCGCCTTCGGTGCGGGAGATCGGTGAGGCCGTCGGGCTCAACTCGCCTTCGACGGTGCATTCACACCTGAACTCGCTGGTGAAAGCGGGTGTGATCCGAAAGGATCCTTCCAAGCCCCGGGCGTTGGTGGTTCTCGACGAGCAGGCGCCGACAACAGCCGACGGCAGAGTCCGCGATATCCCTCTGCTGGGGCGTATCGCGGCGGGGACACCCATCCTCGCCGCCGAGCAGGTTGAGAGTGTGATGCCGCTGCCGACGGAGCTCGTCGGTGAGGGGCTGTGTTCTTGCTCGAGGTCAAGGGTGACTCCATGATCGACGCCGGCATACACGAGGGCGACCTCGTAGCGGTACATAGCCAGCCCGATGCGAATGACGGAGACATCGTCGCCGCCCTTGTCGACGGCGAGGAGGCCACTGTGAAGCGACTTCGGCGCAAGGACGGCAAGGTCATCCTCGAATCGGAGAACCCGGCATACCAGCCGATGGTCTTCACCGACGGCGTGGAACTCATCGGGAAAGTGGTCAGCGTTCTCCGACGTTACCCCTGAAGACGTACTCAACCGGGCCCCGCAGCCAGGCCACCCCGTCCCTGAACTCGACCTGTCCCTCGCCACCCGGTGTCTCGACAACTATCGGACCGTCGAAGCCGTCCGTCTTCGTCGCCACGAAAGCGGCGGCAACCATCCCCGTGCCACAGGCAGGGGTCTCCCCGACGCCTCGCTCCCAGACCCGCATCTCGACGCGACCATCTTTGAATGATGCGAACTCGACGTTGGTGCCTAGCTCGAACTGAGGATCCGTCTCCACGCGGGGGCCGATCGTGCTCACGTCGGTCGAATCGAGGTCATCGACAACCACCACGGCATGAGGGTTCCCGACGTCGATCAGGTGATACCGGTCGCCATCGATCTCGGTGTGACCGGTGACCTTGACTCTGCCAATTTCGGTCTCCACGGCGTCGTCGAGGACCTTCACCCCGCGAACCCCGATCTGAGTTTGAATCGGGTAGTTCCTGTCCATCGCCCAACCCTTGTCATAGGCATAGCGAGCCACACATCGGAGTCCGTTTCCACACATCTCCGCCGGGCTCCCGTCTGCGTTCCAGTATTCCATCCGTATCGAATCGGCGCGACTGACTACCAGCACACCGTCGGCGCCGACACCGAGACGACGATCACATAACTCGGAGATCTCGTCGGCTGACAACCCGATGGGTCCATCCAGCACGAGGAAGTCGTTGCCCAGACCTTGCATCTTGGTGAATGCCAGATTCCTCAAATCAGCGCCTCCAGTGCTCTGTCTGCTCTCTGATCGACATCTTCGGTCCAGGGTATCCAGCGAATCCGCGGGTCACGCCGAAACCAGGTTCTCTGCTTCCTCGCTAGTTTCTTCGTCCCGGCCGCGGCGAGTCGGTAAGCCTCTTCCTCCGTTGACGTTCCCTCGAGGTGAGACAGCAGCTCTCGATAACCCACCGCTCCCCGCGCAGTCCTCCCCATGCGGCTCACCAATCCCCTCACTTCGTCGGTCATGCCACTCCTTCTCATCTCCGCAAGGCGAACGTCGATCCTCGTTTCCGTCGCATCCTCCGCATCTAGACCAACGGCAGCGAAGTCGACGTCAGATACGTAGCGGGCAAGGTTCTCGGCTTCCATAGTCGTCGCCCGCTTGCTCGGTGTCTCCCCGCTGAGCCGCAGAATCTCGACGGCCCTGATCACACGACGCGGGTTGGCCAGGTCAACATGTGATCCGACTTCGGGATCTGCCGTCTTCAGCTCGGCGACGAGGTCGGCGAGTTGGGACCCCTCCAACTCGGAACGCAGCGTCGGCTCGGTCGGGGCAAAGCTCATCGGATCGACCAACGCCCGGAAGTGAAGCCCGGACCCTCCGGTGATGATGAGTGGGGAATCCGCCGAGTTCATCACCGCTCTCCCCTGCCGGCGAAACTCGGCGACAGAGAACTCTGACTCAGGATCGACGACGTCGATCATGTGATGTCTGATGCCCCGCCGTTCGATGACGCTCGGCTTGGCGGTGCCGATGTCCATCCCGCGATAGACCTGCATGGAATCGACCGACAAGACTTCGGCGCCGATTCTCCCCGCAATCTCGATGGCCACCTCGGTCTTCCCCGACGCCGTCGGGCCAAGGATCGCCAACACTGTTCTCAGACAGGTCTACCCACGAGATAATGCTGAGCAGCAGAGACGACATGAGCACTCAGGAAGACACCCGGGCCGTAGTCGCCTTCGATATGGACGAGTTTTCCTGTGCGGGTGCGGGTCGTCGCCACTTCTGGCCGTTTCTTGGAAGGGCCCTCGGAGAGAACCTCGAATGTCGAGCCCACCATCTCTTCGTTGATCTCGCGTGTTATCCGGTTCTGGGTCTCGACAAGTCGCCCGAAACGCTCCCGAATCACCTCATCGGGAACGAACGCATCTGTCATCTGGGCCGCCGCCGTCTCGGGGCGGGCGGAGAAGATGAACGTGAACGCCTGACCGAATCGGGCCTCCTCCACAACCTCGATCGTGAGATCGAAGTCCTCATCAGTCTCGCCAGGAAAACCGACGATGATATCCGTTGATACCGCCAGCCCGGGAATGATCTCCCGCGCCATGGCCAGCCGGTCCATGTACTTGCGACGGTTGTAGCCACGATGCATGGCCCGTAGGACCCGGTCGGAACCGGATTGCAAGGGAAAATGGAGTTGCTCACAGACTGCCTCGGTCTCGGCCATCGCCAGAGCCACGTCTTCTCGAAAGTCGTTGGGATGGGGGCTGGTGAACCTGACTCGCTCCACGCCTTCGACCGATCCGACCCGGCGCAGGAGATCACCAAATATGGGTCTCCGCTTGCCATCGATTGCCAGATCTCGGCCGTAGGTGTCAACGTTCTGACCGAGCAGCGTGATCTCGACCACTCCATCTCTGACCAGTCGTTCCACTTCTCTGACAATGTCACCGGGACGTCGGGAGATCTCAACGCCTCTCACAGACGGGACAATGCAGAAGGTGCAGGTGTTGTTGCACCCGACCTGGATGGTCACCCAGGCGCTGTGCTGGAGCTCGCGACGGACAGGCAGCGACGACGGCATCGCCTGCATCTCGTCGACCACCTCGGTGATCGGTCCCCAATCCTCTGCATGATCGACCAGGTCGAGAACTCGGTCGAGATTGTGGGTGCCCATGACCACATCGACCCACGGCGCCCTCTCTCGTATCAGGTCTCGATCCTTCTGGGCTGCACAGCCACCGACCACGAGTGTCATCCCCGGGTTGATGTCCTTGACCGCCTTGATCATCCCGAGGTTGCCGTAGAGACGATTGTCTGCGTTCTCCCGGATGGTGCATGTGTTGATGTAGACGACGTCGGCCGACTCGTAACCATCCGTCGCGGTCATTCCGTCCTGTTCGAAAAGCCCGGCGATGCGCTCGGAGTCGTGATCGTTCATCTGGCACCCAAACGTGCGGATGAAGTAGCGCTTGCCTACTCGCGTGGGAAGACGCCGCAGTTGCTCGCGGACGGTCGGCTCCGGAAGTAGGACAGTCTGACTCATGATCTCCTGACCTCAGCGGGCGTAGTCGGTCGCCCGAAACTCCCGAATCACAGTCACCTGAATCTGACCCGGGTACTGAAGGTCTTCCTCCAGCTTACGGGCGATCTGACGTGAAAGCTCTCTCGACTCGAGGTCCGAGATGCCTCCCGGATCGACTATCACTCTCACCTCGCGACCGGCCTGCAGGGCATAGACCTGATCCACTCCCTCAAACTCGAGGGCGATACTCTCCAGTTTCTCCAGACGCTTCACATAGCCCTCCAGCGTCTCTCTTCGAGCTCCGGGTCGCGCTGCTGAAACGGCATCGGCGGCCTGGACGATCACAGCCAGAACGGTTCTGGGCTCCACCTCGTTGTGATGGGCTTCGATCCCATGCACCACCTCGGGATCCTCCTCGAAACGTCGCGCTATCTCGGCGCCTATCAGGGCGTGGGAACCCTCGACCTCGTGTGTCACCGCCTTGCCGACGTCGTGCAGCAGCGCGGCTCGCTTCACTGGGGCTGGATCGATGCCAAGCTCGGAAGCAAGCATCGAAGCCACGTGGGCAGTCTCCACGAGGTGATTGAGCACATTCTGGCCGTAGGACGTCCGGTACTTGAGCCGCCCCATAAGGGTGATCAACTCAGGATGCAAACGCGACACGCCGACTTCGACAAGGGCCCACTCTCCCGCGTCACGAATGTTTTGCTCAACCTCGTCTTTGGCCTTCTCGAAGGCCTCCTCGATCGAGGCAGGATGGATGCGACCATCAGCAACCAGTCTTTCGACTGTGATTCGTGCAACTTCGCGACGTACCGGATCGAACGAACTGACAGAGACGGCCTCAGGCGTGTCATCCACAATCAGATTGGTTCCTGTCACCGATTCGAGGTGCCGAATGTTTCGCCCCTCTCGACCGATGATTCGGCCCTTCATCTCGTCCGACGGGAGCTGGATCACCGAAACGGTGGTCTCGCTGACCACCTCAGATGCGAGACGCTGAATGGCCGTTGCCAGAATGCGACGGGCCCTGCGATCTGCTTCCTCCCTGGCCTTTATCTCGAGATCGCGGACGACGATCATCGCCTCGCGTCTCGCTTCGTCCTCGACCTGTTCGAGTATCTCGGCCTTTGCCGCTGTCACATCGATGCCTGAGACCTGTTCCAGTTGGAACCTGGCCTCCTCCTTGAGACGCTCCAACTCGCCACGCGAGTCCGTCAACTCCTCCTCGCGAGAGATGAGCATCTTTTCGCGTTGTGCGAGGTTGGAGGCTCGCTGCTCCAGGGTTTCTTCACGCTGGCCGAGTCGCGAGTCAAGACTGGACATCTCGACCTTGCGGTGGGCCAGGTCGGCCTCTTCTCGTTCCCTATAGGTCTCGGCCTTGGCCCTTCCCTCCTCTTCAGCATTTGTGAGAATCCTCTGAGCGTCGGAGCGGGCAGCAGTCACCATGACCTCAGAAGAGACACCGTCACGCTCCCTGCGACGAGTGATGGAAAGCCTGGCAATCAGATACCCGAACCCAAGACCGAGAGCGACTCCCAGGACAATCAGTCCTATCGCCACGGTATTCATATTCGCGGTCCCTTCTTCCGGGACCTATAAGACGAGCGTGGCCGAGCCCAAAGACTCGGCACACGAAATGAAGCAGCTCAAAGATGTGGGATCAAGTCACCCGTTTCTTCTGTCGCTCCTCTTGTATCTGTCGTCTAGGTCCCGGCGGTTCAATTCAATGTTCTTCGTGTGTCAGTTCCCGATGCTAACCGCACCACGCCGGATGTGGAACAACATGGGTGCGAATTCGAACGGGTGGCCCGATCACACATCGGTCGCGGGAGCATCTTCTTGCTCGTCCTCCGAATCGGAGGGCTCATCGGTGAGTCCGAGCACTTCGAAGGTCTTTGCCTGGAGCTGCATCGCCACCTCGGGATTCTCCCTGAGGAACCGCTTGGAGTTCTGTCGACCTTGACCAAGCTGATCCTCGTCGAAGGTGAACCAGGCACCACTCTTCTTCACGACACCGTTGTCAACGGCGACATCGAGAAGACTGCCCTCTCTGGATATGCCATGACCGAACATGATGTCGAACTCGGCCAATCGAAACGGCGGAGCCATCTTGTTCTTGGCGACCTTGACACGTACCCGGTT
>JAPUJM010000129.1 GCA_027296205.1 Actinomycetota bacterium | reverse complement strand
TCGAAGGGTCGGTTGCCGTCACCGGGTCCCTGGTGCAGTGGCTCCGGGACAATCTCGGGATCATTGGTGAGGCATCCGACGTCGAGGATCTGGCCCTTTCGGTCGAGGACAACGGAGACGTCTACTTCGTCCCGGCGTTCTCCGGTCTTTTTGCACCTCACTGGCGACCTGACGCGAGAGGTGTGATTATCGGTTTGACTCGATTCGCCAATAGGGGTCATATCGCTCGGGCGGCTCTCGAGTCGACGGCCTATCAGACGAAAGACGTCCTCGACGCCATGACGGAAGACTCCGGGGTGGATCTGGTCGAGTTGAAGGTCGACGGGGGCATGACACAAAATTCGCTTCTCATGCAATTTCAAGCCGATTTGCTTGGAGTGGAGTTGGTCCGGCCGACCGTTGCGGAGACGACGGCATCGGGCGCGGCCTACGCCGCCGGTCTTGCTGTCGGATTCTGGTCCGACCTGGAGGAGCTCACGTCGCTCTGGGTCGAAGCCGACCGATGGACGCCGAAAATGACGTCTGATGAACGCTCCCGGCTGCAGAGTCGTTGGCGTCAGGCGATCGATCGCTCTCTCGACTGGGTCCAGTGATGGGTCGCCCCGCTAGCCACTGGACCGATCGCGGTGGGCTTATGATCGGTGCGCTTTAGTCGAGGAGACGTTATCTCGATTCCGAATGCACTCGCCGTGGCTCGGATCGTCATGGTCTTGCCAATCATGGCCTTCACGCGGGCCGACCAGATTGACAACCACCTCCTCATCGCAGGGGTACTTTTCGCAATTGCCGCGTTCACCGATTTCCTCGACGGCTATCTGGCGAGACGCTATTCGGATGAAACTGTTCTCGGGGGCTTCCTCGACACCACGGCCGACAAGATCCTGGTGACCGGTACGCTTTTGGCCCTCGTTTCTGTGGACAGAATTTCGATCTGGCCGGCGTCGATCATCATCTTCAGAGAAATTGCCGTGATGGCATTGCGAGGGGTTGTTGCCCAGCGAGGCGGGCTGATAAAACCCTCGACCTGGGGGAAGATCAAGACGGTGGCCCAGTTTTTGGCCATTTTCCTGGCATTTTTCCGTCTTTCGGAGCAATGGGGCCCCTGGTACCTGGACCAGTGGGCAATGCTTCTCGCGGTGATCGCCACGGTCGGTTCGGCGTGGGGCTACCTGTCCGCCTTCTGGCACACAGTCCGTACGGAGCCAACCGAAGTCAAGACGTGAGGGTCGCCGTCACCGGCGGCTCAGGTGTGGTTGGGACCGCGGTGACCAACCTTCTCGTTGAATCCGGGCACGAGGTGCAAGCCCTTGCCCATTCGACGGGGTCCGAGGCCAAACTCGTATCTCTTGGAGCAACCCCGGTCGCCGGCGATGTCCTCGACTACGACAGCGTCCGCTCGTTGGTAGACGGTTGCGAGTGGGTGTTTCACATTGCCGGGGTGAACCAGGTGTGCACCAGGGACTCGAACCACATGTGGCAGGTGAATGTCGAAGGGACCCGAATCGTGATGAATGCGTCTCGGGACGCACGAGTTTCGAGGATGATTCACACTTCATCGGTGGTAACCCTCGGTGAGCAGAAAGGGGAGGTCGCCACCGAATCAGTCTCTCACCGCGGGTTCTACCTGTCGGAGTACGAGCGAGCCAAAACCGAGGCAGAGCGACTCCTCTTCAGGGAGGCGGGCAGCTTGGACGTCGTGGCGGTCAACCCGTCGTCGGTTCAGGGCCCGGGACGGGCGACGGGAACTGGTCGGATCGTTCTCAACGCTGCGAGGGGGAAGCTGCCTTTTCTGATTGACACGACAATCTCGCTGGTCGATGTCGACGACTGTGCCCGAGGCCACGTTCTTGCGGCTGAGCGTGGAACCGCCGGTGAGCGCTACCTGTTGAGTGGCGCAACTCTGACGATGCGAGAAGCGGTGGCTCTGCTGTCTGAGGTGACAGATCACGATGTGTCTCCTCGCTTTCTCCCGACCGGCATCATCTACGCCATCTCTGTGGTGGTGGAGACCGTCTTCAGAGTCATTCGTCGTCAGCCACCGATCTGCCGGGAGGCGGTTCGGGTTCTCGACCACGGTCATCACTACGACGGGAGTCGTGCAACGAGGGAACTTGGTCTCCACTACACCCCGGTGGAGGACACCATCCGCCGCACTGTCGAGTGGTTCGCGGCTGAGGGACTACTCCACCCGGATGGCTAGTGGTGTGTCGCACTAGCCGCTGGAGCCTTGTCGGGCTGCCCTTGTAGCATCGCCGCTCCTCATGGCTGCTCCACTAGCACCCCTCTTATCGGGTTGGCGCTCCGCGCCGCTGCCCGATCTCGACTCCGTTTGGTCGGTCGCGCCCGGGGGCAGAGCTTTCGCCGTCGCCGGCATCTTTGAAAGCCTCGGCGACACTTTGCTGGTGATACTGCCCGGGGATGGTGACGCCGAAGAACTGGTCGACGACCTCGAGCTCTTCACCAGCGATGTGGTGTTTGCCCCGGCCTGGGAGACCCTGCCCTTCGAACACGTCTCACCCAACACTACGACCATGGCGAAGCGCGCTAAAGCGCGTCATCAGCTGGTTTCCGGTTCACCGGCCATAGTCGTGGCCAGCGTGAGGAGCGCTATCCAACGACTCAGCGGCTCCGATGTGACCCCCCTGACATTGAATCCCGGTGACGAGATCGAGATGGATGGGCTCACAAGGGATCTTGCAAGAGCCGGGTACCACCGCACGGATCGTGTGGAGGCTCGAGGTGAGTTCGCGGTTCGAGGTGGGATCGTTGACGTCTTCCCCGGTCAGGCCGATCAGCCGATCCGTCTCGACTTCTGGGGGGACCAGTTGGACGAAATCCGGCAGTTCTCCGTCGCCACCCAGAGGTCACTTGATCCGGTCGAGCGATTCGTCGCCTACCCGGCTCGGGAGGTGAGACCGGACTCGACCATTCGGGAGCGTGCGGCGGACCTGGTGAGGACGGAAGCCTGGGCCGCCTCGACGTGGGACCGCATCGTGGAGAGTCAATTGTTCCCCGGTATCGAGTCGTGGCTTCCCTGGTTGGCCGACGAGCGGTGCATGATCGATGAGCTGCAGTCGTCGGGCCACCTTGTCCTCGTAGATCCGACTCGCAGCCTGGACCGCTGCCGCGATCTGATCAAAGAGGAGGCCGAGTTGGCCGCGGCGCTGGCGCCAACCTGGGGCGAGGCAGCCCCGGAGGCGGGAGATCATCCGGCTTTGTATCTTGATCTCGAGAACGCCATTCGGGGGAAAGCTCATCTCCGCATTCCGTCGACGCCGACGGGTCCAGCTGACCCCGTGCTCGAGATCACCTCCCTCGACGCCACCGCGGGTGATCCCGAATCGGTGGCGGCCGGACTGAACAGGTTGTTTCAGAGAGAGATCGCCGTTGTGGTCGCCATGGATGGGGAGACGGCCGCCGACCGCGTTGCCAGGACTCTCGCTGATCAGGGTTTGGCTATCGATCGACTCGACGCGCTGACCAATCTCAGATCTGCGATTGTTCCTATCGGGATACACAAGGGTTTCGTGGCCCCGGACTTCGGCGTCGCGGTCCTCGGCGAGCAGGAGATCGCGGGAAGACGCCGGGCCCACCGCAAGATGGGCCGCATCCCTTCGCCGCCGCGGCAGCAATATCAGGATCTCACCGAGGGCGATTATGTCGTTCATTTCCAGCATGGCATTGGCCGATTCGAGGGATTGGTCTCTCGGACGATGGTCGGGATCGAGCGCGATTACCTGATTATCGCTTATGCCGGAGAAGACAAACTCTACGTACCTGTAGACCAACTCGCCGCCGTCAAGCGATATACCGGCGGCGAGGCCCCACGGGTTTCGCGGATGGGTGGTAAGGACTGGTCGGAGCAAAAGACCCGTGTTCGCAAGGCCGTCGCCGCCGTTGCTGCACAGGTGGTGGAGCTTCATCGCCAGAGGGCACTCGCCACGGGCCACGCCTATGAACCCGACACTCCATGGCAGCGCGAGTTGGAGGCGTCGTTCCCGTTTGAAGAAACACTGGACCAGCTCAAGGCGATCGGAGATGTCAAGGCCGATATGGAGGGCAACACCCCCATGGACCGTCTCATTTTCGGGGATGTTGGGTTCGGAAAGACGGAAGTGGCGATTAGGGCAGCCTTCAAGGCGGTTCAGGACGGCAAGCAGGTGGCGATTCTCAGCCCCACGACACTGCTCGCCCAACAGCATCACCAGGTGTTCTCGGAGCGCCTTGCCCCTTATCCGGTTCGGGTCGAGGTCTTGTCCAGGTTCCTCACCACCAAACAGCAGAGACAAGTCGTGGAAGGCCTGGCTACAGGTGAAGTGGATCTCGTCATCGGCACCCACAGGCTTCTCTCGGAGGACATTCGCTTCAAGGCGCTGGGGTTGTTGGTCATCGATGAGGAACAGCGATTCGGGGTAAACGCCAAAGACGCCATGAAACGACTGAAGGTAGGAGTGGATGTCCTCACTCTCACAGCCACCCCCATTCCTCGAACTCTCGAGTTGGCTCTCACCGGGATTCGCGATGTGTCCCACATTCGGACGCCGCCCGAGGATCGCCATCCCATCCTCACCTACGTGGGTCCGTTCGATGAGCAAGCCGTATCGGCGGCAATCCGGCGCGAGCTGCTCAGGGACGGCCAGGTCTTCTACGTCCACAACCGCGTCCAATCCATCGACCGCGCCGTCGCCCGTTTGAAGGAGTTGGTGCCGGACGCCCGTTACGCGGTCGCCCACGGGCAGATGTCCGAAGCGCAACTAGAGCAGAGAATGATCGACTTCTGGAACGGTGAATACGACGTGCTGGTGGCCACGACCATCATCGAGTCGGGACTCGACCTCCCCAAGGTCAACACATTGGTCGTCGAGCGGGCCGATCTGCTTGGTCTTGCCCAGTTGTATCAGTTGCGGGGCCGGGTGGGACGGTCGAGTCAGAGGGCCTACGCCTATCTGTTCCACCCACATGACCAATCGCTCAGCGAAGAGGCTCACCGACGTCTCGAGGCGATCGGCGAGTCGACTGATCTCGGTTCCGGATTCCAACTGGCTCTGCGAGACCTGGAGATTCGAGGGGCGGGGTCGATCCTGGGCGAGATCCAGAGTGGGCACATAGCGGCCGTCGGGTTCGATCTCTATGCAGAGCTTGTCGCCGAGGCGGTCAAGGAGATGGAAGGCAAACCGATCGAAGACACCGGCCCGCCAGAGATGAGGATCGACCTCCCAGTGGACGCCCACCTCCCGGATTCCTACATAGCCGACCAGGAGCTGCGACTGGAGGCCTATCGGAGACTCGCGGCGACGACCACTGAAAGCGAAGTAAGCGACGTCGCCGCGGAGTGGGTCGATCGGTATGGGCCACTCCCCGCTGCGGCGGTGGCATTGATCGAACTAGCCCAACTTCGCGTCGAGGCGATTCGGGTTGGTGTCGTCGAGATCGTCAAGCTTCGTCATGAGAT
The DNA here is from genome assembly GCA_027296205.1 of Actinomycetota bacterium. Lineage (GTDB taxonomy): Bacteria > Actinomycetota > Acidimicrobiia > Spongiisociales > ZC4RG35 > SZUA-217. Next base: position 10,220 of record JAPUJM010000129.1, on the reverse strand, counting down.
TCGGATCTCGCCAGTCGACTTCAAGCCCTCCCAGGAGGTGCGACTGAAGCGGCTTCAGCCTCAATCCGTGCTTCAAGCTCGTGATGGAGTGCTCTTTATCCCGGCTACCGAGCCATTGGTTGAGAACCTGGTGGGGTTCATCGGCGAGATGTGGAGGACCTGATGAGTGAGAGTTCGCCCCACGGCGTCGGGAAACCGTCTTCCCCTAAGGAGTGTCAAATACCTAGCATCTGCCAAACCCATCCTGTAAAGGACTTCTTTTGAGAAAACTCGTCCCAATTCTCCTGGTGGTCGCGCTCGTGGTCGCCGCCTGTGGCGGTGGCTCGTCTGTTGTGGCCGCAACCGTCGACGGGACCGAGATCACCGTTGGCGATGTCGAAGACCTGATCGACCTCGAAGGATCCACCATCCCCAGGGACCAGTTCGCTCAATTTCTCGGCTTCGAAGTCCAGTGGGAGATCATCAACGTTGCAGCCACCAAGCAGTTCGCCATCGATTTCACCGACGAAGAGGTGGTTGCCGAGGCTGATCGCATCTATGACACCGCCAATGTCGATGTAACCCGCGAGGAGTTTGTCGCAAGTCAGGGTGTCACTGAGGAGTTTCTACTCAACTTTGCCCGTCAGCGTCTGCTCGATCTGGCTGTCAGGGAGGCGCTAGGTGGGGAACTCTCCCCCCCTTCCCAGGAAGCGATTGATGCCGAGATGCAGACAGCCGTCGTCTCGTTGACTCAGGTTTGCGTGTCTCACATCCTCGTGGAGACCGAAGCCGAGGCCCAAGAGGCCATGGACCGTCTCGCTGCCGGCGAGGACTTCGGTGCCCTGGCATCCGAGCTGTCCTCGGATCCGGGTAGCGCGGACAACGACGGAATCCTGCCTTGCGGCTCCGCCGGCCAATATGTCCCGGAGTTCCGTGACGCATCCTTGATCGCACCGATTGGTGAGGTTTACGAGACCCTCGTTGAGACTGAGTTCGGATTTCACGTGATCCTGGTGACCGACCGGATCGACCCGGCTGAAGGAGATCTTCCCACCGAAGACGAGATCGTCGACACTCTGAAGGCGACGGCCGTGGTTGCCGAGTTCGAGACGTGGTTCCTGGCGCAAATGACAGCTGCGGAGGTCATTGTCGATGAGGAGTACGGGATCTGGCAGACGACACCCCAGCCCGGAGTGGTTTTCCCCACCGGGTGATGATGATCACGATCATCGGTCTCGGTCCCGGCGACTTCGACCGGGTCCCGGAGCCGGTGAAGTCACTTCTTCTCGATCCACGGCGAACGGTCGTGGTCCGCACCGAGGATCATCCGGCAGCACGCCAACTGGCCGATCTGAGAGATGTCGTCTTCTGCGACGATCTCTACGAGTCGGGCGACACGTTCGACGACGTTTATGAGGCCATCGCCGACAGGGTGGTGGAAGCTTCGAAGTCAGGTCACGTCGTGTACGCCGTACCCGGAAGCCCGTTGGTAGGCGAGTTCGCAGTTCGCAAGCTCCTCGACAGACACCTTGATCTCGAAGTGATCCCCGGCGAGTCCTTTGTCGATGTGATCCTCGCAGAAGTCGGTTGCGACCCACTCGATCGGGGTCTGCAGATCCTCAACGGCCACGATTTGGCCGATCCTCTGGTGTTGGACAAGCCGACGATCATCGGTCATCTCGATCGACCCGAGGTCCTCGCGGATGTCTGCGCCTCCGTGGACCGGATGACCCCCGAGGAGACGAAGGTGACGGTGCTGGTTGGTCTGGGTGCGCCGGATGCCGTGGTCACCGAGTCCTTGCCTGAAAACGTCGACTCGTCTCTCGCCGGATTTCGGACCTCGCTGTTCATCGATGCGGAACCGGCGGGTCTCATCGGTGCGGTGCGCACCATGCGAAGACTCCGCAACGAGTGCCCGTGGGACAAGGATCAGACTCATCGGAGCCTGATCAAGAACCTGGTCGAGGAGTCCTACGAGCTGATCGACGCCATTCAGCGCCTTGACGAAAGCGATCCGGAGTTGATGGCCTACGGAGAGGTCGAGGACGAGCTTGGAGATGTGCTTCTGCAAGTGCTCTTCCACTCCGTCATCGCCCGTGAACACGGTGTATTCGACATCGATGACGTGGCCGAGGTGATGCGTCAGAAACTGGTGCGACGACACCCCCATGTCTTTGGTGACGTCGACGTGGCATCCGCCGCCGAGGTCAAGGCCAACTGGGACCGTATCAAGAAAGAGGAGAGGGGAGACACGGGTGACGAGTCGGCACTCGACGGCGTTCCACCGGGAATGCCAGGGTTGCATCGGGCAGCCAAGATCCAGAACAGGGCCGCCAAGGTTGGCTTCGACTGGGACGAGGCCACTCAGGGGATGCCAAAGATCAACGAGGAGCTTGGCGAGTTGCTGTCTGCCATGTCGGGCGACGGTGATATCGAGGCGGAGCTCGGAGACGTGCTGTTTTCGGTGGTCAATCTGGCCCGTCATCTCGACTTGGACGCAGAGGTGGCCCTTCGGGGGGCAACCGATCGCTTTGAGGAGCGTTTTCGCCGCATGGAAGCGAAGGGAGCACTCGACGGTCTTGACCTCGATGCATTGAACCTCAGGTGGGACCAAGCCAAGAGAACTTGAGCGTGCGCAGACAAGTCGACTCGGTCGACCGGGTCCACGTATTCGCCCACGCCCCATCCCAGCCATAGACGAGGAACAGCACCGGAGCGGTGGTAGCTTGGCGCGCCGCGAGCCGTCTGCCAGCGTCTATGTCAAATACCACAATCGAGCGAATTCACGCCCGCCAAGTACTCGACTCCCGGGGAAACCCCACGGTCGAGGCCGAGGTCTTCACGTCAGGTGGGTTTGGTCGCGCTCTCGTGCCGTCCGGGGCCTCCACCGGCACTCTGGAGGCCGTCGAGTTGCGTGACGGGGGTGACTTGTGGATGGGCAAGGCTGTCACCAAGGCTGTTGGCCACGTCAACGACACGATCGCCCCTGCGTTGCTGGGCAAGGACGTCACACGCCAGGAGGAGATTGATCTGCTCTTGGCAGATCTCGATGGGACACCCAACAAGGCCAACTTGGGCGCCAACGCAATTCTTGCTGTCTCCCTCGGCGTCGCTCGCGCCGCCGCTGCCAGCGTGGGTCTTCCCTTGTTCCGCTATTTGGGTGGGCCCTCTGCGCGGTTGCTCCCGGTGCCGTGTCTCAACGTTCTCAACGGGGGTGCTCATGCCGCCAACTCGGTCGACATTCAGGAATTCATGCTCGTCCCTGCCGGTCTTCCCTCGTTCTCCGAGGCGCTTCGGGCCGGCGTCGAGGTATATCACGCCCTCAAACGGGTGATCGCCGGTCTTGGACTCACCACCAATGTCGGTGATGAGGGAGGCTTCGCCCCCGAGCTGGCGACCAGCGAGGCCGCTCTCGACCTGCTCGTGGAGGCGATCGATGCTGCGGGATACAAGGTTGGTGAGGAGATTGCCCTCGCCCTCGATGTCGCCGCCACCGAAATCTACCGGGAGGGTCGATACGGCCTCGAGGGCCGCGAGCTCAGTTCGGGTGAGATGGTCGACTACCTGGCCGGTCTGGTCGACACCTATCCCCTCGTCTCCATCGAGGACGGAATGTCCGAAGATGACTGGGACGGATGGAAGACCCTGAACGACCGTCTCGGTCGACGGGTGCAAATCGTGGGTGATGACCTCTTCGTCACCAACGAGGAGTTTCTGCGTCGTGGCATCGCCGAAGGCGCCGCCAACGCGATTCTCATCAAGGTCAATCAGATCGGGTCGGTCTCCGAGACACTGCACACGATGCAGTTGGCCGAACGAGCCGGTTTCGGGCGGATGGTCAGCCATCGCAGCGGCGAGACCGAGGACACCTTCATCTCACATCTGGTGGTGGCCACCAACGCAGGACAGATCAAGGCGGGTGCCCCTGCCCGCGGGGAACGGACCGCCAAGTACAACCAGCTGTTGAGGATCGAGGAAACGATGGCCAGCGAGGCCCGCTTCGCTGGTTGGGACACCTTCAGCAGGGGACGATGACTTTGTTTCGTCGCCCCGGTGCAGCCCTGGCAACACTTCTGTTCCTCGTGATGGGTGCGGCCTTCTTGACCCAGCTGGTCCCATATCGCCAGATCCTCGACTCTTCGCGTCAGGTGAGCTCAGCCAGAGCCCAGCTTGCCGCCCTCGAAGTGGACAACGAGCTTCTCGCAGCAGACATCGCCGCCCTCGAGACCGATGAGGAAGTGGAGAAGCTGGCGCGGGAGAAACTTGGTTATGTCCGGCCAGGCGAAATAGCCTACGTTGTCCTCGACCCGCCCGAAGAGCTGACGCGGCCGCAGCCGGAGACCGACGACCTGGTGATCCCCGAGGAGCGAACCTGGGTCGACATGATCTGGGACTTCGTCACCGGCTCCGACCTGGATTCCTAGACATGGCCGACAATGGTGATCGAGCGGTCATCGAAGTCCAGATAGGACGTCCGCTCCGTGCCGATTCGGAGGTCGTCTCAAGATGTCATCTCGGGCTGCCTGTGGTGGTTCGGGTTCCACCCCTGCTCGACGATGGGACACCTTTTCCGACGCTCTACTGGCTGACCTGCCCTCTGGCCACGGCCCGCATCGCCCGTCTGGAGAGTTCCGGCGGTGTGAAACGCATGGAAACCAAGTCCGAAGCCGATCCTCGGTTCCGAAAGGACCTGGAGGATGCCCACCGCTCGTATGAGACGGAGCGGGATGTCCTGCTGCCCCCCGGGGCCAACCCGACTCCGTCGGGAGGGGTGGGAGGGTCCTCGGTTGGGGTCAAGTGTCTGCACGCCCATTACGCCCACACGCGGGGCGGCGGCGACAACCCGGTTGGCGACCTGGTCCAACGGTGGATTGAGCCTTTGGATTGCTCCGAGGAGTGTGTTGTCGGTGGGGAGGCGAACCCGGCCTGGACAAGTCGCCCGTGAGGGTCGGAGTCGTCGACATCGGCACCAACTCGATGCGACTCCTCGTCACCGACGGCATTACCGAGTTCGGGAGGTGGGTCCAAGTGACCGGGCTGGGACGGGGCGTTGATGCGTCCGGCAGTCTTTCCGAAGAGGCTATCGAAGGGACACTGTCGGTGTTTCGCCGCTTCGGTGACCTGATGGCGGAACTGGAAGTCGAGAGAAGGATGGCAATCGCCACATCGGCTTCTCGCGATGCCGGCAACAGGGAACCATTCTTCGACCGCGCCGAAAAAGCTCTCGGCATGAGGCCCACACTGATCAGCGGTCATCAGGAAGCGAGGTTCGCCTATCAGGGGGCCACCACCGATAGAGAACTGGATCGACCGATGGTTGTCTCCGACATTGGCGGCGGGAGTTCGGAGTTCGTGTCGGCCGCCGACGAGGTCTCTATCGACATCGGATCCGTCCGGCTCACGGAGAGGATCCTGGCGAGCCGACCGGCTTCGCACAGTGAGATGGACAGGGCCCGGAGTCTCCTCGATGACATGTTCGAAGAAGTGGAGGTGGGGCCCGTGGGCACCCTGGTCGGAGTGGCCGGCACGTGGACGAGCATCGCAGCGATCGCCCAGGAGCTGTCTGTATATGACAGGGAACGGGTTGACGGATATTCCCTCAGCCGGGACCGACTGAGCCAGGTGACTTCACTGCTTTCCCCGATGACAACGGACGAGACGGCCGCTATACCGAGTCTCGATCCGAAGCGGGCGCCGGTGATTCTGGCGGGCGCGGTGCTGGCGGGCGGCGTGATGGATGTGTTGGATGTGGCGGACGTCGTGGTTTCGGAACGGGACACGCTCGATGGCGCGGCTGCACACCTACTGGCTTTACCCTTGATACCAACCTGACCTCCGTCGCCCGGGTGGCGGAACGGTAGACGCGAGGGGCTTAAACCCCCTTGAGCCGGACACGGCTCGTGTGGGTTCGAAACCCACCCCGGGCACGAGAAAACCCGCAGACTTGCTGCGGGTTTTCTGACAAAGGTCGCAGGACCCGGGCCGGTGGGTGGGGGAGGGGAGAGGAACCGAACCCGGGCCCCACGAAATCGCGGGGCCAGATCTTCCTCTCAACAAAAATGGATATTCTCGACCTCTGGATCAACCCCGTTGCCCGAGTGTACCCACTTTCGCCGACTCTCCAACTCTCCTACGCAGACGCCGGCTCGTCGTCCTGCTGGGCCGCGGCCATTTCCTCAAATGAGATGTCCGGGATCCTTCGCGCAATGAACAGGGCGCCAACGACGATGAAAGCAGCGACCAGCAAACCCATCCGCAGAGCGGTCAACTGGCTGTCTCGATAGGCCTCGACGATCGCATCTTGCTCGACCTGCTCGAGAGAGGTGTCTGCGAGGGCATCTGCCAACACGTCGGAGTTTATGAACTGGATGGACCCGCTCAAAGAGACGCTGATCTCGGTGCTCACCTCAGCTGGGACCCTGGGGTCATTGCCCACCTGGCTCACGAAGGCAGATGCGAGAGCACCGATGACAATCGCACCGATGAAAGCGGTTCCCATGGCCGACCCGAGCTGTTGGGCGGTGTATTGAAGCCCGCCTGCCTCGCTCCTGTCCTTTGCGCCAACCGACGATTGGACCACGTTTCCGAGTTGGGAGGCCAGAAGACCCATCCCGATGCCGAGTAATGCCATCGACATGGCGAACACCCCGCCCTCGAGCTCCGGCTCGATGGTCCCGGCGAGCATCGTGATGGCGCCCAACAGCACCCAAAGTCCGACCCGCACGATCAGTCTCGGCGTGTAGTTCTGGCTCATCCGGGCGCCGATGAATGACATCAGGAACATCGTCACCGAGACAGGGAGCATCCGGAGCCCGGTGTCCAACGCATCGAGACCCTGCACCATCTGCAGATAGAGCGGAATCGAGAAGAAAACACCCATGAGGATGAGGTTCTGGGCGAAGAACATCTGAAGCCCGGCCGTGAGGGGGCGGATCTCGAACAACTTCATGTGGATCAGCGGATCGAGGCCAAGACGCACCCGTCTTTCGGTCCAGCGGGTGAACCCGCCAAGCACAAGGAAACCGGCTCCAACGACAAATGGCGTGAGCGCAAGCCCGAACGGCGTGATCGGCGAGTTGGAGTCGGCGATCCATCCCCACTCGCTGGCTTGGAGAACCCCGTAGACAATCAACCCCAGTCCGAGAGCCGTGAGTGCAGAACCAACCCAATCGATCTCGGGAACTCGCTTGGGGCGAGGTCCCTCCTCGATCCAGCCAACCGCGAGAACGATGAGTATGGAGAGGATCACTTCGCCGACGAAGACGTATCGCCAGGTGAAGTTGGATGTGACCCAACCACCGAGAATGGGGCCAACGGCAATGCCGGCTCCGGCGACCCCACCGATCACTCCATAGGCGATTGCCCGGTCGGCTCCTTGGTAGCTGCCTGCGATGAGCGCCACCAGGGCGGGGAGGACAAGAGCGGCACCGATTCCTTCGAGAATCGACCAGCCCACCAGGAGCGAAGGGATATTCCATGAGACCGCTGTTAGCGCCGAGCCAGCTGCATAGATGATGAGACCAATGGCGAAGGCACGTTTGCGACCCCATCTGTCACCAAGCTTGCCCCCGGTGATCATGAGGGCTGCCATTGTCAATGCGTAAAACGTGATCACGCCCTGGATAACCGTCACCGTCGTGTCGAAGTCCTCCACCAGTTGGCTGATCGAGACGTTCATCACGGCCTGATCGAGAACCATGAGGAACTGGGCAGCACTGAGCACGATCAGGGCACGCCACTTCATGGCGGCGAACCGTAACCACCGCCGGTCGCACCCGCCGGTCCATCGACCCTCTGTGTCTAAGGTCGCGGCCATGGAATACGTAGACGTGACTGTGGACGGCGCGGTCGCCCTGGTTCGACTGGATCGCCCACCCATGAATGCCCTATCAGATGAGGTCGGGCAGGAGTTGATGAGTGCCTTTCAGCAATGTGGGGATCCTTCGATTCGGGCGGTGGTGGTGACCGGTCAGCCTCATTTCGCCGCGGGTGCCGACATCAAGGATTTCAAGAAGACGTTCGACTCGGGTGGCAAGGAGAGGACGGCGTCCACACTCCTGGAAGCGATTCGGATTCTGGAAACTCTCGCCAAGCCGACGATCGCAGCCGTCCACGGCTACGCGCTGGGGGGAGGTTGTGAGTTGTCGCTGGGATGCGACTTCAGGTACATGGCCGACGACGCCAAGATCGGCCAGCCCGAGATTCTTCTTGGCATCATCCCCGGCGCAGGCGGGACCCAGCGATTGCAGCGTGTCGTCGGATTCCAAAAAGCCAAGGAACTCATCTATACGGGTCGCCAGGTCGGGGCCAAGGAGGGTCTGGCCATCGGCTACGCCGACAAGGTGGCTCCGACGGACGAGTTGCTTGGCCTCGCGCTATCCGATGCAGCCGATTGGGCGACCGGCCCAACCGTGGCGCTGGCCGCAGCCAAACGCGCGCTGGCCGACGGCCGCGGCCTACCCCTTGATGAAGCGTTGGCAGTCGAGCAGGCGGCCTTCAGGATCTCGTTCACCTCCGATGACGCCGTCGAAGGAGTCAATGCTTTCGTCGAGAAGCGCGAGGCCCACTTCAAGGGCGGCTGAGCCGGCGGTCATTTCCGAACTGGCTCTAGCGGCGCATCCTGCGAGAATCAGTACCACTGATGATCTATCTCGATCACGCCGCCACAACGCCGATGCACCCCGAAGTCGGAGACGCCATGTCGCCATATGGATCCGCCATCTTCGGCAACTCCTCGGGTGTGCATGAGGTTTCGCGTCAGGCCAAGAACGCCCTCGAGGAGGCGAGGGAGCGGGTTGCTGTGATGTTGGGCGCGCGACCAATGGAGATTGTCTTCACATCGGGTGGCACCGAGTCGGACAACCTAGCTCTCAAGGGGGCCGCCTGGAGCCCGAGGGACCGTTCAGGAGTGGTCGCGGTGGCCACCGAGCACGAGGCGATCCTCGAGACCGTCGACGTTTTACGTCGGTTCGGTGGCCCGACGGTGATCGTGGAAGTCGACAGCGAGGGATTCGTCGACACCGACGCAATAGTCGGTGCCATTGACCCGAGCACAGCAGTTGTCTCCGTGATGCTGGTCAACAACGAGACCGGGTTGATCCAGGATGTCGGTGCCATTGCCAGGGCCGTCAAAGAGTCTGATTCCGACGTGTACGTCCACACCGACGCGGTTCAAGGGCTCGCATCCGAGGAGATCGACGTCAACGTTCTCAATGTCGACATGATGACGATCACCGCCCACAAATTCGGGGGGCCCAAGGGCACCGGTCTTCTCTATGTTCGTGAGGGAACCGTGCTCGAGCCGGTCCTCCACGGTGGAGGTCAGGAGTTCGGGCGCAGATCCGGCACTCACGACGTGGCCGGCGTAGTCGGTCTGGCCCGGGCGATGGAGTTGGCCGTGGCGGATCGCGAGAGGTTCCGGTCACAGATCGGCCAAATCCGGGACGACTTCGAGAAGAGACTCCGCGCTGGCATAGACGATGTTGTGCTCAACACGCCACACGTCGGGCGATCATCGCATCATCTCAACATCAGGATCCCGGGGGTCCGTAATGAGACTCTGCTGATGAGGCTCGACCAGCGGGGGGTGGCGGCCTCCGCCGGCTCGGCATGCCAATCGGGAGCGGCGAAGGTGTCACACGTCCTCGAGGCAATGGGGTTGACCCCCGACCAGGCGCGGGAGAGCGTGCGCTTCTCGTTTGGGTGGACGTCGACGATGGATGATGCCATCGAGGCAGCCGACATCATCGTGGAGCTCGTGGGGAAACTGCGATGAAGGTTCTTGTCGCCATGTCGGGCGGAGTGGACTCCTCGGTCGCAGCAGCCCTCATGAAAGACCAAGGTCACGATGTGATCGGGGTGACGTTGAAACTCTGGTCAGGCCCCGGTGGGGAAGCACCCACCGCCGGGTGCTGCACGGTCTCGGACGCAGAAGATGCCCGTCGTGTCGCCGCCGAACTGAGGATTCCGTACTACGTCCTCGACTACGTCGATGATTTCAGGGATGGGGTCGTCGACCGCTTTGTTCACGACTACGCGTCGGGTCTGACCCCAAACCCCTGTATCGAGTGCAACCGGACGGTGAAATTCGACCGTCTTCTCAATCGTCTCGGCGATTTCGACTGTGACGTTCTGGTGACGGGACACCACGCTCGAAGCAGGGAGACCGACGGTGTTTGGCATCTTCTGCGTGGCACCGACCAGGCAAAGGATCAGTCTTATGTCCTATCGATGTTGACCCA
>JAPUJM010000128.1 GCA_027296205.1 Actinomycetota bacterium | reverse complement strand
ACCCCCAGCGTGTAAACCTCCTGGAAGGTAGTCTCTGGTGGATAGTCGATGTAGAAACGAGTGATGAGGGACTCTGGCGGCGATGGTGCCTTCCCCATGAACCACCCCGCGAGGGATGCGAGAATGACAAGCGCGAGACCGATCGGGACGCCCCACTTCCAGGAGATACCACGAGCCGTTTCCACGACGGCAGGAGCAACGGTTGTCTCCCTGCCGCCAGCCGGGACCGCCGCGCCCGCTGTGATGTCATCCCGGAGCTGGCGAAGGTCGATGTTGAGGTCGCCCGCCGCTTGGTAGCGACGGCCCACGTCTTTTGCCAATGCTTTCCGCACGATCCGATGCAGCTCGGCGGGCAGAGACTCGTTGATCTCCACGACGGGAGCGGGATCATCGGAAATGATGCGGTTCAGCGTGTCGTGGACGTTCTTGCCTGCAAACGCTCGCCGTCCCGTGACCGTCTCGTACAACACCGCGCCAAAGGCAAACAGGTCCGCACGGTGGTCTACCTCCTGCCCCTGCACTTGCTCGGGTGCCATATATCCGGCTGTGCCCATGAGCCTGCCGGCTTCGGTGCCCAACAACGTCGGCGTCTGTGTCTCGACGCCCTCTGAAGCGTCCACGGCTTCGGTGAGCTTGGCGAGCCCGAAGTCCAGCACCTTGGCGTGGCCTTCTTCGGTGACAAAGATGTTGTCGGGCTTCAAGTCCCGGTGAATGATCCCGGCCTTGTGGGCCGCGATGAGCGCCTCACCAACCTCCGTGGCCAGGTCGAGTGCCTTGTCTAGCGCCAGCGCCCCCTCTTCCCGACGCTCCCGCAGACTCTGCCCCACCAAGTACTCCTGCACCATGAAGTGGATGTCGCCTTCGGTGCCGATGTCGTGAACGACGGCGATGTGGGGGTGGTTGAGGGCGGCGGCGGCGCGGGCCTCCTGCTCGAAGCGGGCCAGCCGTTCCGGGTCACTGGCGTACTCCTCCGGCAGCACCTTGATCGCCACCTTGCGGCCCAGGCGGGTGTCCTCACCGAGGTACACCTCGCCCATGCCTCCAGCGCCGAGCTGCTCGATGATCTTGTAGGGACCGAGGGAGGTGCCGATCATTGGGAGCCACCCGTCGGCACGAGACGCTTCAACTCTTCGGCCCAGTTGCGAACGACAATCAGCTCGACCGAGGCCTGGCTTTCGGGCAGCTCCTTCATCATCAGGAACCTGCCATCTGGCGCGACAGCGTACTGGTCCGCAGAGAAGTTGTCCTGCAGTGCCGAGTTCACATACCCATCCTCGAACAGGCGTACGGGCTCTGCCGGCGAAAACTCGTCGGTCGCGTCAATCCGTACGGCCATAATCGCGTTATCACCGCGGTAGTAAAGCTCGCGGCCGTCAGGCGACCATTTGGGTGAAACTCCATCACCAACCGGCCAGCGCCCTCTCTCCACGTCGGGAAACGGGCGTACCCAAATCTGCCATTGACCGGACTCGTCGGACTGGTAGGCGATCCATCGACCATCGGGGGAGATGGCTGGTCGCCTCTCTGCGTATGGCTCACTGAGGACGGGTTCCGCGGTCGAGTCACCGTCGATCGAGACCTTCCAGATGTCTGTCTCGGTCTCGGGGCTTTGCTCCTCGAAGAGGAGGAGCCGACCACCGTCAGCCCACGAGTACGGAGCCTGGCGATTGGGACTATCGGTCAGACGCTCGACGCTTCCGGTACCGTCAGCGGGTCGAGAGAACAGGTTCGGGGCACCGTCACGACTAGACCAAAAGACGATGCGGCCACCGTCGGGCGTCCATAACGGGTACCCGTCGACTGATTCGTGAAATGTAAGCGGGGAGGTCGCACCGGACCTGAGATCGTGGATGTGGATGTCCATATTCGCCGCATCCATGATGTGAAATCCGATGCGGTCACCATCGGGAGACACACGAGGGAACCAATAAGGCCTCGGTTCGATGTCGAGCGGTTCCTCTCGCCCGTCGCGGTCAACCCAGAACAACGACCTGTTGAGCCACGGATCAGCCCCAACCGTAGCGTACGCGAGAGAACCGCTAGCTGACACGTCAAAGGCGGATACGTCGAAGCCCGGGGTGTTGTCCGTAGAGCCGAACGCCTCCACCACGGATACGGGCTCACCGGTCACACTGGCCTGTTCCACGTCCAACGGGACCGCCCACAGTGTTCCATCCCGCTCGAACACAAGATGACCCGATGGCGACACGCGAGCACGACGCCCACGCACGAGCTGGACGGGAGCACCAGGGCCCGGTTGATGCAGGTACACCCAGGAGGAATCGCCGCTCCACCCGGTGGAGACAAACCCGAGCCCGCCGAGGATCGCGGCTGGGTAGGCGTGCGTGGCCTCTTGTCCCTCTGCCGTGAACGACGCGACTGTCGATGGTTCACCACCAGAACCCGAGACGCGGGACAGGCTTCGTCCAACCGGGACGATGGGTCCAAATACGATCGAATCGTCGTCGAGCCATGTACCCGTAGATTCCCCGACCACGTCTGCCAGGGGCACCGATATCCCACCAGAGAGAGGAACCCTCCTCAGCTCAGAGCCCGTAAAGAAGCCGATGGACGCGCCGTCGGATGAAAAGAATGGATGCCGCCCCCCCTCGGTGCCTCGGATAGGCACCGATTCGAGAGCGTCCATGTCACGTCGGTAGAGACGTAGCCGTGCATCGAACAGGCCCGCATCGGACCAGCTGTAAACGAGCGTTCTGCCGTCAGGCGACACGGCGACTCCCCTCCCGCCGATGAAGGCTATCGAAGATCCTGGCAGATTGAGGGCGAATCGCGTCACTTCAGGCGTTAACGATCGCTCACCCGAGAAGAACCAAAGAGCCGCCACGGCGACGACCGTAGCGGATGCCCACGGAACCGGCCGCCACCACATTGGTGCGGCCTGGCCTGCTGACCTCCGTGTAGCTTCCGTCTCATCCTGGCTTTCATCCATTTCGAGCCAGGCATCGCCGATGTCCCGCAATCGGCGTCTCGGGTCCTTTGCGAGGCACCGGCGAAGCAAGGTCGGCAGAGCCGGCGGCGCGCCATCCGGCAGGCGCTCCCAGTCAGGCTCCTGGTCGACAATGGCGGCGAGTGTGTCGGCAAGTGTCTCCCTTCCGTAGGCCCTCTTGCCTGTCAGCGTCTCGAACAGGAGGCAGCCAAACGCCCAGATGTCGGCGCGTTTGTCGATTGACTCGCCACGGATCTGCTCGGGACTCATGTAGGACGGCGTACCAACCAGTGTTCCCGCTACCGTCAGGTTCGTCGCTTTTGCAGTTTCGGCAACTTCAGCGCCGACCTTCATGCTCTTGGCGATGCCGAAATCGAGGACTTTGGCGCGCCCGTCCGGCGTGATCAGCACGTTGGCAGGCTTCAGATCCCGGTGGATGATCCCTTCGCCGTGCGCGGCTTCGAGTGCCTCGGCGATCTGTTTGCAGAGGTCCAGAGCCTTCTCGACCGGGAGAGGCCCCTTGGAAAGCCGCTGCTCCAGCGACTCGCCCTTGACCAGCTCCAATACGAGGAAGCGTGACCCTTCTTCTTCTTCGAGGGCGTAGATCGTGGCGATGTTGGCGTGGTTCAACGCCGCGAGCAGGTGGGCCTCCCGCTCCAGCCTTGCGAGGTGATCCGGGTCGGCGCTCAGTTCCTGGGGAAGAACCTTGATGGCAACGTCGCGCTTGAGCTTCGTATCCCGCGCCCGATACACCTCACCCATACCGCCAGCGCCCAGCGGCTCGATAATCTCGTAGTGGCCGAGTCGGGTACCTCCTTGCACGACGCTAAGGGTAGTGGCAGATCGCTAGACTGCCAAGGAGTACCAGGCCCGATAGGAAACGAATGCAAGCCAGGCTTGCATTCCGTCTCCGAGTGCACCGAACAGGTGCTCGCTACTCCCGAACGGCCATGCGGCTGTCTGAGGGGTTCACCGCCCCGTCGGCACCCGCTGCTTGAGCTCCTCGAACCAGTTGACGACGACATGGAGGCGCGATGCGGTTCTGTGCGCGCGCACGATCGCAATAATCCGTTCTCCGTCGGGGGCGATATCGAACATCATGCCGAGCGCCATCCCCCGAA
>JAPUJM010000127.1 GCA_027296205.1 Actinomycetota bacterium | reverse complement strand
CTTCAACGCTATGGGACCAAGGTCCCATATTGTCCCATCCGTCCAGCGGGTAGAGTGCCGCGATGGAGGGTGTCGAGAATCCGCATTAAGGGTGCGGGATCCGGTTGACAGAAATGGAAATGCCGGCCTCATCAGCGCCGTGAAGAGCGGGTCGGGCTCTACACCACCACGGCTGAGTCTGAGGAGCGATACGTGAACATGTCAGAGTCAATGGTAAGAACCGTCCTCACCGTCGGTCTACTGACCTTCGGCGCGTCGTCCGCCTCCGCCCAGCTCAGCGGACACAACCTGGTGGGCGACTTCGGACTGCTGTCCGGCTCGCAGCCCGAGCCGGGGCTGTATCTGGTGGCGCCGTTCGCCCGCTATGGCTCCGACACCATCAAGGACCGCTCGGGCAACCCGCTCGACTTCGCTGGAAACGTCGTGGTGCAGGCGTTCTTTCCGACCGCGTTCGTGGTCACCGACTGGAAACTGTTCGGCGCCAACTACGGGTTCATCGCCTCTCCCCCGTTCGTCAACCAGCGCTACGAATCGCCGCAGTTCGACCTGGAGACGGGCATGGCCTTCTCGGACGCCTACATCGTGCCGCTGCATCTCGGCTGGCACACCCCTCGGGCCGACGTCACTGTGGCCTACGGGTTCATCGCGCCGACCGGCCGGTATGAGGCGGGAGCCGACGACAACCGGGGGCTGGGGATGTGGTCGCACGAGATCACGACCGGGGTGACCGCCTTCTTCGACGACGAGAAGCACTGGCACGCCGCGACCACGATGTTCTACGAGATGCACTCCGAAATAGAAGACAGCAACACGAAGGTCGGCGACCTCATCACGCTGGAAGGCGGCGTCGGCCGCTCGTTCATGGACGGCGCGGGCAGTGTCGGACTGGCCTACTACGCGCAATTCAAGGCCACCGACGACCGCCTCGAGGGTCTGCTCGCCCTGCTGCTGCCCGGCAGGAATAAGGTGTTCGGGCTGGGTCCCGAGCTGACCATGCCGTTCTTCGCCACCGGTCCGTGGGCCGGTCTGGTGACGGTGCGCTACCAGTGGGAGCTGGGCGCCCAGTCGGCGTTCGAGGGTCAAATGGTCAACGTCTCGGTCACGCTCGCGAGACTAGGCTGGGGCAGATGATGTCCAGAGCCATGAATGCCCGCGTACGTCAGCAAGCAGCAGAGTAGGAGGAGAATCGATGCCACGAGCGGAAAACCCCGTTGCGCCGGTCGCCGGCGCCTGCGCCCTGTTTCTGACGACGGTCCTGATCGTGGGCATCGCCGATCCGGCGTCGGGGGGGCAACTGCCGCCTCCGCCTGACGGCGAGCTCTCCGACACCTATCAGGGTACGCAGTATTCGCCGTATGCGGGACGCGGCTTCCCGAGTCGCGTCTACTGGGGCGACACCCACGTTCACACCGGTTTGTCCGTGGACGCTGGTGCGTTTGGGAACACGCTCGGGCTCGACGAAGCCTATCGGTTCGCTCGTGGTGAGGAGGTCACGACCGCTACCGGTCTCAGGGCGAGGCTTTCACGGCCGCTGGACTTCCTGGTCGTCGCGGATCACTCGGACAGCATGGGCATGTTTCTGGACTTGGTGGCCGGGAAGCCGAACATCCTGGCCGATCCACTCGGAAAGGATTGGCACGAAAGGCTCAAAGTCGGTGACGGGGTTGCCGTGGCCATGGAGCTGATCGGCCTGTTCGCGCAGGGAGACTTCCCCGAGGCATTGTATTACGCCCCTGACACCAAGGCGTACAAAGACGTCTGGCAGCGCACCGTAGACGCCGCGGAAGAGTTCAACGCTCCCGGTGTTTTCACCGCGTTCATCGGATACGAGTGGACCTCTCTCGTGCAGGGAGCCAACATGCACCGTGTGGTCATCTACCGGGATGACGGGGACATGGGCCGGCAGATGATGCCCTACACCACCTATCCTCCCCTGGGCAGCCCGAACCCGCGCGACCTCTGGAGTTGGTTGGACCGCTACGAGACCCAGACCGGCGGGGATGTGTTGGCCATCGCCCACAACGGCAACCTGTCCAACGGCATCATGTTCCCGCTCGAGGCCCAGTACGACGGCCGCGTCCTCGACCAGGAGTATGTGAACAGCCGGATCAAGTGGGAGCCCCTCTACGAAATCACACAGATCAAGGGTGATGGCGAGACGCATCCCTTCCTCTCGCCGGACGACGAATTTGCCGACTACGAGACCTGGGCGATCGGAAACCTGGACGCCAGCGCAGCCAAGACGGATGACATGCTGGCAGGCGAATACGGGCGGGAGGCTCTGAAGCGCGGTTTGGCGATCGAAGCCGGCGTCGGTACCAACCCGTACAAGTTCGGCCTGATCGGATCCACCGACAGCCACACCTCTCTCGCCACGGCGCAGGAAAACAACTTCTTCGGCAAGCACTCCGGCGCCGAACCCAACCCGGAGCGGATGGGCCATGCATTCATGGAGACGGACGTCGGCACGATCAGGGGCTGGCAGATGGTCTCGTCGGGACTCGCCGCGGTCTGGGCCACTGAGAACACTCGGGAGTCCCTCTTCGATGCGATGGAGCGGAAGGAGGTCTACGCGACCACCGGGTCGAGGCTCGCTGTGCGGTTCTTCGGCGGGTGGGACTTCATCGCCCAGGACATCAACAACCGCCAGCCCGCCTTTGTCGGATACTCGAAAGGT
>JAPUJM010000126.1 GCA_027296205.1 Actinomycetota bacterium | reverse complement strand
GCTGTTGGGCGCTGCGGTCACGGCCGGTTGGTCGGCCATCCAGGGTTGGGGCGTGCTTATCCCACCCGTGGCCATCATCGGCGGCATCGTCGTTGCGATGTTCATCGGGGCCGTCGCCGGCCTGTACCCGGCGATGCGGGCCGCCAGGGTGTCTCCGACCGAGGCGCTGCGAACCCTCTGATCCCTGCCCGAACCGGGCCAGGGCTAAGCGATGCCCCTGGTATCCTCCGCGCCGCCCGCCGGTGTGACGGGCGCCTTCCGGGGTAGCTCAGTTGGCAGAGCAGCGGACTGTTAATCCGCGTGTCGTGGGTTCGAGTCCCACCCCCGGAGCCAGAGGAATCCCTTATGGTACATGGGGTTCCGGCTCATCGGTTACGAGCGGGATAACCGTCAGGCCGCCTCCAGGCCGCGGTGAGGCCGCGAGATTTTGGAGCGCCACCTCGCGCGAACGGTCTAATCGGATCGCCAGTTCCTCCATTTGTGACGGGAAGAGGTGGCCATAGGTGTCCATCGTCACCGTGATCGAGGAGTGCCCGAGGTGCTCCTGGATAACCTTGGGATGCGCTCCCTCCGCGATGAGGAGTGCAGCGCAGGTGTGTCTCAAGTCGTGAATCCTGAGGCCTTCAGGAACATCAGCAGACCGTACCGCCGGTACCCAGACACGGCGCCAGAAGTTGCTGTGCCGCAACGGAGCCCCTTCCGGTGAGCGGAAGACCAGGGCCTCGAGATCGCCGCTGCGATGACGCGACAGGTGTTGCGCGAGCTGATCACGCACGAACGCAGGGAGCACAACAGTGCGGTGGTCGTAGGTTTTGGTGGGGCCGAAGTGGAGCGCTCCGGCCACGTCTGCCAGGGACTCAGCCACCTCAACCCGGGACCGTTTCAAATCGAGGCGTCGCCGGCGGACGGCGGTGGCTTCGCCCCAACGCAATCCGCCGTAGGCCAGGAGGTAAACGAGGGCCGAGTACTGCTCGTCGATGGCATCAGCGAGCAGCTCGACTTGCTCTGCGGTGAGAAACAGCTTCTCTTTTGAGCGGGTTCTGGGCACCTTGACCCCAGATGTGGGATTAGCCGCGATAAAACCCGACTCGACAGCAGCGGTCATTGCCGAGGAGAGCACTTGGCGAGCTAGCCGGATTCGGGAGGCACTCAACCCCGAAGCTTCGAGATCTGCGATCCATGTTCTCACGGCGAGCCGGTCGATACGTTTGAGCTCGAGATCTCCAAACCTAGGGATCACGTGCCTACGCAGAAGCGATCGGTAGTCGTATCGCGTCTTGGGCTTGAGATGGACGGTTGTCGCCATCCAGCGATCAGCCCAGTCACGGAACTTGACCTTTCCAAGCGCGGGGTCGATCCATTGTCCCCGAGCCTTGTCGGCCTCGACAGCGGCGAGAAACCGTTCGGCGTCCACCTTACGGGTGAACGTCCGCGACCGCTCTCGGCCGTCGGAACCTCGATACCGGGCCCTCCAGCGGCCCTGTCCTCGCCTCTCAACGTGTGCCATCTGGGTACCTCCCCGGGTATCTCGCCAACGTAGCGTCGCCGGCCAAACTCGTAGGCGTTGCGAATGGAGGCTGGCGCATATCTGAGGCGGCGAGTTCGGCCTCCCTCACTGCTGGACGGCGATGGCTGCACGTCACAACTCTGGAATTCCCCAACGCACTGCAGAATGAAGCTCCGCCCCCTCATCACCGGAACCGCCACTGGCATGCGACTCTACCCGCCCGGCCGCATGGCTCTGAGATGGGATGCCGAGTACTCCAGCTGGGCGCTGATCCACTCCTCGACGTCGCTTCGTCGGTATCGGAGGTGCCGGCCCACCCGGAAACCAGCTGGCCCGAGACCTCGATGCCGCCAGCCGTAGACCGTCTTCAACGGCACGTCGAGGTAGCCAGCGAGGTCCCGGGGGCTGAGCAGTTCATCGAGTCGTTTCATCTGCACATCGTGGCTCGCGTCGATGTCAACTGGGTGACAAGTAGCTGTCAAGGCTGCTGTCAAAGGGTTTTCGGCAGTTCGTCACCGATTCTGCTAGCTGCTCGTCATCGATCTGACAGCTACTTGTAACCGTTCTGTCATCTATCTGACATCGATCCTTGGTGTGATGTGGGGGAGCGATGTGCTCTGAGACCCGAACAGAGAACAACCGGAACGAGATCGACATGCCAGATACCGGACCACGCCAGGACGACGACGGTCACGTCCGATCATCGATAGGCCTTGTGGACCAAAGACTTCTGACGACCCACGCATCGGCAACCACTTGCGACCGACCGAACCCGAATCGACCAACACAACATTCCGGAGCAGTTCGATTCCTTCGAACCGACCCCACCGCTAGCTGAATACGGAGACCCCATGACGACTCGACCACGTACTCAGTCTTTCGGCATCAGACGAGTGCACACCTGCGGAGCGCCGCCGCCGAGGCGGGTCGAATGACGGGCCGCGTGACCACCCTGAAGGCCGAATCGGCGGGTCGGTACTACACGGAACCGTCTCCTCCGCCACCAAGAAAGGAGAACGGAGTGGCGAATGCAGAACCTTCCGACGCCGACAACGGAGATCCCGTGCCACTAACGCGGTCCGCGC
>JAPUJM010000125.1 GCA_027296205.1 Actinomycetota bacterium | reverse complement strand
GGGGCTCTCATCCCCAACCAGACGGCACAAAGACTCTCCTGTGACTGTGTCCTCGAAACCGTGATCACCGACGGTTCCCAAGTGGTCGGTGTGGGTAGAAACACCCGGACCGTCCCCGGATGGTTGAGAAGACTGGTTCATCATCGTGACGGCGGACAATGCCGGTGGGTCGGATGTGGACACACCAAATGGTTACAGGTTCACCACATTCAACACTGGTCTCGGGGTGGGGTCACCGACCTGGACAACCTGATCCTTCTCTGCGGGTTTCATCACCGGTTTGTCCACGAACACGACTGGCATATCACCACCAGCGACGACCGGGGCTTCCAGTTCCGCAAACCCGACTGGACTCCCTACCCGCCATCCCAACCAGGGTTACATCCCCGACTCGCCGTCCTCGTCGACACCCGACCTACCTAGGGGCAGCCGCCCCCGCCCCGGACGCAAGCTTCTCCAACATCTCCCAGTAGCCGGGCCAGGTCTTGTCGACTACGTCAGGATCGGCGACGGAGACACCGTCCACGCGAAGCCCGACCAGGGCACAAGACATCGCGATCCGATGGTCACCATGGGGATCGATGGTTGCGCCTGCCAGAGTGACGGGACGAATCACCAGACATTCATCCTCGATCGATACTGAGCCACCTAGTGAGGACAGGACATCCGACAGAGCCGACAAGCGATCGGACTCCTTGAATCGGAGTGATGCGAGACCATTGATGCGACTCACACCATCGGCGAACAGACAAGCGACGACAAGAGCCAGAGCACCGTCAGGCGCCGCGGACATGTCAGTCTCAATCCCCTTCAGGGTTACGCCGTAGGCATCCACGACCAGGCTCTGCTTCTCCTCCGAGATCGCACAACCCATGTCGCCGAGTCGACGAGCCACCAACAAATCGGGATGCTCAGAATCGCGCGTCAATCCCTCGAGTTCGACCCTCCCGCCCGTGATCGCCGCGGCGACCATCGGGTAGACGGCAGAGGAAGCATCCGGCTCAACCACATAGTCGGTCGGCCGGTAACCGCTATTGGCCACCTCGAACCCGGTGAAAGTTCGAGACACCTCGGCACCGAAAGCGTCCATGACTTGGAGCGTCAGCGCGAGATACCCGAACGAGCCCTCCAATCCTTCGACTCGGAGCCTCGTGGGCTCACTGGTCATTGGAGCAGCTATCAGAAGGGCTGTCGCAAACTGGCTGCTTTTCGAGCAGTCAACCGTCATCTCACCACCCCACAGACCTCCCAGGCCATCGATGGATGCCGGAAGGAAGCCCACGGTGGTGGTGACCCGCACCCCTTGATCCGTCAGGGTTCTGACCAGTGCATCAATGGGCCTTTGGCGAAGATGCCCCCGACCGTCGACCACCGTCCTCCCTTCGACGAGGGACGCAAGGACCATGGCGATGCGGGCGGTGAGCCCGGACTCGAGGACATCGAGTGCGGCCTTGGGCGCCTGGAGACGACCGCCTGTTCCGTCGACCGCCCACGGCTCGCCCCTGTCGTCGACAGCAATGCCAAACGAGCGCAACACGCCGATCATGGCCACGGTGTCATCGGCCCGGAGGGCCCCGTAGATGTGGGACCTTCCTTCTGCGAGAGCAGCCACAGCGAGGGCTCTGATCGTCGCTGATTTGGAGCCCGGGGGTCTCATCGCCCCGTCAACCGGCCCCGAGGCCGTACGGACCCTCCAAGCAGCTGTCACGGAGAGTCCCCTGACTCGAGAAGGTGTCGGACTTCGGTTGCCGACAGAAGCCGGGACTCGCCGGGTTGCAAGCCCTGGTCAATGATTGGGCCGATGGCGGTGCGCACCAGGCGGACAGTCTCATACCCAATCGCCGCCAGCATCCGCCGGACTTCGCGGTTTCGTCCTTCCACCATCACCATCTCCACCAATGCTCGACCGTCGGATGAGTCCAAGAGACGAGCGGATTGCGCGTGGGCAGCACCATCTTCCAGCTCAACACCGGAGACCAGTCGCCTCAGCTGGGATGTCGACGGTACGCCATCCACCAAGGCCAGGTACTTCTTGGTTATCCCGTATCGGGGGTGCGTGATCCGATTGGTGAGGTCACCGTCGTTCGAAATCAGGATCAGGCCCTCGGAGTCGGCGTCCAACCGGCCCACGGGATACAAACGCTTTTCCGACGCAATCAGGTCCACAACGGTCTTTCTGCCCTGCGGATCTGCTGCGGTGGAGATCACCCCAACGGGCTTGTAGAGAAGATGGGTCTCGATCTCCGGGTTCACCGGCAGCGGAACACCGTCCAGCGTGAGGATCTGGCTCTCGACGTCGACTCGATCACCGAGACGGGTGGGCTCGCCGTCCAGGCGAACCCGGCCCAGTTCGACAGCTTCCTCGGCCTTTCTCCTCGACATCAGCCCGGCATTTGCGATCGCCTTCTGGATGCGGATACGTTCCGCCATATGGCTAGTGGCCCGTCGCTAGGCGTTTCCGGGCCGGAGGCTCTCCTCCAACGAGTCAACGAAACTGGCAGGCGGCAGGTGGTCTGCCAGCGGTGGCAGTTCGTCCAAGGAGACGAGGCCAAGTTTTTCGAGAAAGAGCTCCGTGGTCTGATAGACGGCGGGGTTACCTGGAAGGCTGAGGCGTTCTCTCTCCTCGACGAAACCCAGCCGCTCGAGGGTGCGTATGGCCGAATCAGAATCGACACCGCGTACCTCAGAGACCTGGGTGCGGGCTATCGGCTGGCGGTACGCCACCACCGAGAGAGTCTCCAGGGCGGCGTTTGAAATCTTCCGGGCGGTGGCCGATGTCACAAATCGCTCGAGGTGTGCGTAGGCATCGGGATGGCTGTACAGACGCCAGCCCCCAGCCACTGGGCGCAGCACCAACCCGGAGCCGCGTGCTTCCATCTCCTCACCAAGTTGTCCCAGGAGATCCTCCACGTGCGGTGTCGAGACTTCGAGCACTTCCGCCAGCTCGCTCGCCGGCACCGGCGACTCGGTCACGAACAGGACGGCTTCGAGGGCGGCAAGCTCGTTCACGATGTCCACTCTGAGGTCAGGTCGACGATGCCATCCTCGCGATGACGAACCTCGATCGACGACAGCCAATCATCCTGGGCCACTTCGATCAGGCCCCATCGGGCCATCTCGAGAAGGGCCAGGAAGTAGGCAGCGACCTCAACCGGGCGGTCGCAGTGCTCGATCAGATCCTCGAAGCTGGCA
>JAPUJM010000124.1 GCA_027296205.1 Actinomycetota bacterium | reverse complement strand
CCGCAACCACCTGAGGGTGGCCGGCCAGAGTCGCCAGTGTCTCCACTTCGATGAGGGATCCGGTCCGTCCCGGGATGTTGTAGAGCAGCACGGGCACCCCGACGTCGGCGATCGCCGAGAAGTGCGCCACCAGACCTGCTTGGGATGGCTTGTTGTAATAGGGCGCCACCGCGAGGACCCCGTCAACCCCCGTCTCCGCGGCGCGCTGGGTCATCTCCACCGAGTGACGGGTGTCATAGGTCCCGGTACCCGCGATGACCCGAGCGTCCTTCTCCTTCACGGCCTCAACGACGGTCCGGTACAGAGCGATCTTCTCGTCGTCCGAGAGGGTTGGCGACTCGCCCGTCGTGCCGGTGACGACAAGAGTGTCTGTCCCCTGGTCGGAAAGATGTCTGGCCAGACGCCAGGCGGTGTCATGGTCCACCTCTCCCGATGAGGTGAAGGGGGTGATCATCGCCGTGGCCAATAGGCCGAAGGGGGCGGATGCTGTGTCAGTCACACCCACCACGTTACCGATTAACCGGCTAGAACCCTCACTGATGGAGCTCAAACTTCTCGCACCGTGTGTGGTGGTCTTGATCGGCCCCAGTAGCGCCGGCAAGTCGACGTGGGCCACCGACCACTTCGCTCCCAACGAAGTAGTGTCGTCGGACTCGCTTCGCGCTGTGGTCGGCATCGACCACGATGACCAGCAGGCCGGCGCGGCAGCCTTTGATCTGTTGAACCGGATCGTCACCGAGCGACTGTCTCGGAAGCTGACCACGGTCATCGACACCACCGGTCTCAATGCCGGGAACCGGAGAAGATGGGTCGCTCAAACCCATGATGCCGGGCTGTCATGTCATGCCATCCTGTTCGACACCGCGGCAGAGTTGTGCGAGCAGAGGAACGCCGAGCGAACTAGACCGCTCCCGAAGAGCGTCTTGCGCAAACAGCTGGCCGGATTCAGGGCGGCAGCCATAGAAGTGGAAACCGAGGATTTCGACGGCGTCCACACTCGCCAACCGGTGGCCGTCGTGACACTCGAGGTCGCTGCCACCACTCAGGAGGAGAGTGATCTCTCTGCCCCGGTCGCTCACACCTTCGGACTCCTTTTGAGCAGGTTCGACTGGCCGCAGGGCAACCTCGGAGAGCAGATCGGGTCGGTGGCGCAGCGCGCCGAGGCAGCGGGATTCCGCGACATATGGCTGATGGATCATTTCCGTCAGATACCGCAGGTTGGGCGGGCTTGGGAAGACCTGCCCGAGGCATACACCACGCTGTCGTACCTGGCGGGAGTCACCGACCGGATCCGCCTCGGTGCGCTCGTCACCGGGATAACTCACCGAAATCCGGTGCTGTTGGGAAAGATGGTCGCCACGTTGGACGTGTTGTCAGGGGGACGTGCCTGGTGTGGGCTCGGGGCTGCCTGGGACGAGGACGAGCATGCGGCCTACGGAATCGACTTCCCCGGCCTGGCCGATCGCTATGACCTGCTCGAGGACACTCTGCGCATGCTCCCCCTCCTCTGGGGCAAAGGTTCCCCAAGATTCGAGGGCAAGACCTTCTCTGCCCGGGAACTGGTCTGTTATCCCCGTCCGATACAAGATCGGATTCCGATCCTGGTGGGAGGCTCCGGCGAAAAGAGCACCTTGAGACTCGTTGCCGAGTACGCCGACGCCTGCAACCTCTTCGGGAAGCCGGAGGTGATTCGACACAAGGTCGACGTGTTGGAACGACACTGCTCGAAGCTCGGTCGTGACCCGACGCAGATTGAGATAACCCACCTGACATCGGTGCTAGTGGCCCCGGACCGGTCGCAGTTGAGAGCGCGAGTCGATCAGCTTCGTGATCGCAACACCTCCGTGGAGAAGTACTCCGCCCGGTACAACGCCGGGACGGTCGATGATCAGGTTGCGCTCTTCTCCTCTTACTCCCGATCCGGGGCACAGCACTCGATGGTCGCTCTCCCCGACGTGGCGCTGCCGGGCTCGATCGAGGCATTCGGCGATGTGATCTCAGCATTCGAGGAGTCCTAGGAGCCTCCTAGACTCGCTCCATGGCTACTACCTCGACAATGTTGGCCCTCGGTACCGAGGCACCCGACTTCTCGCTCCCTGACACCGTTTCCGGCGACGTCGTCTCGCTGGCCGACTATTCCGACAAGAAGGGGCTGCTGGTGATGTTCATCTGCAACCACTGCCCCTATGTCAAGCACGTTCGCCAAGAACTCGCCCGGCTGGGAAATGACTACTCGGATTCCGGTCTCGGGATCGTGGCGATCTCGTCAAACGACATCGACGCCTACCCGGCTGACTCCCCGGAGGCGATGAAGACAGAGGCCGAGACCTTCGGCTACTCCTTCCCCTACCTGTATGACGAAACCCAGGTGGTCGCCGCGGCATACACCGCCATGTGCACGCCCGACTTCTTCTTGTTCGATGCCGAAAACAGACTCGCCTACCGGGGTCGCCTCGACGAGTCCCGCCCCGACAGCGGAATCCCTGTCACCGGCAAGGAACTGCGGGCCGCCGTGGACGCCGTTCTCGCCGGTGACTCCCCCTCCGACCAGCAGCTCCCCTCAATGGGCTGCTCCATCAAATGGAAGTCAGGCAGCACCCCCGCCTACTTCACCTCCTAGACCTTTCCCGATGCATGGGTGATCGCATGTGATCATTGCGCCGCATAGAAGAACCTCGGTTGAAAAAGGACCCAGATGACCCAGTACGACTCCCCGCCCGAACTGACGATCGACCTCGACAAGAGCTACACCGCCACCCTT
>JAPUJM010000123.1 GCA_027296205.1 Actinomycetota bacterium | reverse complement strand
CTACTTAATTAGGCAGCCAGGGCGAAGTTATCTTCGGCACCTATTGGTTGTTCCGGTTTGTTAACGAGGCCCCGGAGACCCCGGCTCGCTTCCAACGCATCAACACTCAACGTCGAAACCGTTTCACCCCCATTGTGGGTGTCCCTGTTTACGATACCGGCCCACCGGGACAAGAACAATGCCGTCCTGGACCTTCTCTATATGCGCAAAAGATCAAATACGAGGCGCCATGGGTCAGGAACGGTATCTGCGGGTGGCGCGCTCCATCTCTCGGGCGTGCTCGCGTTCACGGAGGGTGTGACGTTTGTCGTAGGTGGTCTTGCCCTTGGCAAGACCCAACTCGACCTTGGCCTTCCCTTCCTTGAAATAGACCTGAAGCGGGACCAGCGTCAGCCCCTTCTCGGCCAGTGCCCCGGCGATGCGGTCGATCTCTCTTCGGTGAAGCAGCAGCTTCCGCTCACGTTCGGGGTCGTGGCCACCTTCGTGGGCGAAGTCATACGGCGAAATGTGCGCACCCACCAAGAAGACCTCGCCATGGTCTACCTGTGCGTACGAGTCTTTGAGTTCCATCTTGCCGGCTCGAAGCGACTTCACTTCCGAGCCCACAAGCACCATCCCCGCTTCGTAGGTCTCGACGACGGAGTAGTTGCGTCGGGCCCGTCGGTTGGTCGCCACCACTTTGACCCGCCCGGAGTCATCCGAGTGGCTCATCCGAGGTGCACTAGAAGCCCGCGGGGACGTCGGGTCCGGTGCCCTCGGCGTCCCGAAGGTAACGGCTCAAGCCCAGGAGGGAGCCGACCACGCCGGCGACGGCGCCGAACGCCAGGAAGAGAAGACCCCAGCGAAGGAACCAGTCCCGACCGACATCGAGACTGATCAGGGCAAAGCCCTCCCCGACCTGGGCCAGGCTGGTCGATAGGAGCCACACGGTGAACACGGCAAGGGCCGCCCCCACCACCCCTTCGATCATCCCCTCCAAGAGGAAGGGCACCCGGATGAACCAGTTGGAGGCGCCGACGAGTTTCATGATGGCTACTTCATCGCGGCGGGCATAGATGGCCAATCTGATCGTGTTGGCGATCAGGACGATTGCGGAGAGACCGAGAGCAACGGCCAGTCCCAGACCAAGCGCGTTGAGGATGCCGGAGACGTTCTGAAACTGTTCGATGAAGTCGGCAGCGGTGGTCACCTGACGCACGACCTGGGTCTGCTGATCAAGTCGGAACTTGACCGACTTGTGCAGTGCGATGTCAACCAGCTCTACTCGAATAGACGCCGGAAGGATCGTCGGGTCGATGTCGAGCAACTCCTCCTGCCCGGTAAACAGCTCCTGGTACTCGATCCACGCCTCGGCCTTGCTCACATACTTGGCCACTTCGACCTCGTCCCAGCTCCTCACGTCGTCCAGAAGAGCTTCGTGAGCGTTCGACGGCACGCCGTTCTCACCCGCATCGTTGAGAAAGGCGATCACGTGGACGCCGTCCTGCCAGGCGAGCGTGTTGATGCGAAGTATCTCGTTGACCACGAGGGCGCCAAAGGCAAGGGTCAGCGAGATGAACACGGCCAGAATCGCTCCCGCGACGATGAGGAGGTTGCGCCGAAGGCTCACAAAGCCCTCCCTGATGAGGAAGAGGATCCGGCTCATTCCTGCTCCTCCAGACCCTCGTAGGTCCCCGACTCCTCGTCACGCATGACCTTGCCCTCATCGAGGACGACCACCCGTCGAGCCATGGCGTCGACGATGGCGTGATCGTGCGTTGCCATCACCACCGTCGTGCCGGTCCGGTTGATTCGGTCGAGCAGTCTCATCAGCCCCACCGATGTCTTCGGATCGAGGTTTCCGGTCGGCTCGTCACAAAGCATTATCGGAGGCCGGTTCACGAAGGCCCTTGCCACCGAGACTCGCTGTTGCTCCCCACCTGAGAGCTGACGGGGATACCGCTCCGCCTTGTCTGCGAGCCCCACCAGCTCGAGCACCTGAGCCACCTGGGGAGCGATCACAGACTTCGGACGGCCAAGAACCTCGAGGGCGAAGGCCACGTTCTCGGCAACGGTCTTGTTGGGGAGAAGCTTGTAGTCCTGAAAGACCGTTCCGACGGACCGGCGTAGGTAGGGAATCTTCCACTTGGGCATGGTCGTGACGTCCTTGCCCGCAACCCAGACCTTGCCGCGGGTTACCGGCTCATCGCGCAGGATGAGCCTGATCAGCGTCGACTTGCCCGAGCCCGAGGCGCCCACGAGAAACATGAACTCCCCCTTCTGGATATCGAGGGAGACGTCGTTGGCGGCAATCGTGCCGCCTTCGTAAACCTTGGTGACGTTTTCGAGTCGGATCATTCGAACAGTGGGGAAGTCTCGCAGGAAGGTGTCAATTGGCTGCGGATAGGGAAACCGTAATGGTGATACCAGAATTAGTCGGAATCACCCTGCGCCTCGTGCTGAGCCCTCCGATAACGCAGATAGGCCTCGACGAACCCCTGAAGGTCACCGTCGAGAACACCCTGCACATTTCCCACTTCGTGGTCTGTTCTCAGGTCTTTGACCATCTGGTAGGGCTGGAGTACATAGCTCCGCACCTGACGACCCCAGGCTGCCTCACCCTTTTCGCCCCGAATCTCATCGAGGTGAGCCTGACGCTCCAGTCGGGCACGCTCGGCGAGACGCGCCTTGAGCATCGCCATGGCCCTCGCCTTGTTCTGGAGTTGCGACCGCTCGTTCTGGCACTGCACGACGATCCCCGAGGGAAGGTGGGTGATCCGTACAGCACTGTCGGTGGTGTTGACATGCTGACCGCCGGCACCTTGAGATCGGTAGGTGTCGATCCGTAGATCCTCCTCGTTGACCTCGACGTCCACCTCGTCACCGAGATCAGGCACCACGTCGACGCCGGCGAAGCTGGTATGACGTCGGGCGTTGGCATCGAACGGGCTGATCCGCACCAGCCGGTGCACCCCCCGCTCCGACTCGAGAATGCCATAGGCGCGATCACCCTTGACCGTGAATGTCGCCGACTTGATTCCAGCCTCCTCACCCTCTGTGACCTCTTCGAC
>JAPUJM010000122.1 GCA_027296205.1 Actinomycetota bacterium | reverse complement strand
CATGGCCATGCCACCCGACTTCAGGTCTCCGGAAGCCGCCGCCATCACCTATCTCGACATCGACGACCTTGCACGAATGGCTGACCACCGTCCCCGAGCGGAAGAAGCGGACAGCTATGTGGAAGCGGCTGCCAGTGACGCCTACCGCCAGTACAGGGACCACGACACGGTTGGTCCGTTGATTGGGGGGTTAATGCGCACCGCCGACGACATAGTCGACCGCACGGTCGATCGGTTCGCAGGACGGCTCGGCAGCGGTGACGACGAGGGGGTGTTGCGACAGGCCGCCCATACCGTTGCCCGGACCCTGCTGGCCGGACCGGTCGCCTACGTGAAGCAGGCCGACCGGGCACCGGAGGCGGTTGATGTCGTCGCTGAAGCCTTCGGCGTCGACGATGAGTGAGCTGAAGATCGCCACCCGAAGGTCGCGGTTGGCGATATCCCAGGCAGAGTGGGTTGCATCGGCGATATCCGAAACCCATCCCGGTCTCGAAGTGTCTCTGGTCGAGGTGAGCACGACCGGCGACCGTGATCGAGTATCTCGTGTGACGGTCCTCACCGAGGTCGGGGCGTTTGTCCGCGCCGTCCAGCAGGCGGTCCTCGAGGGGAGAGCCGATGTCGCGGTCCACTCCTGCAAGGACCTCCCCGTGGGGGGGCCTCCGGATCTGATCGCGGTCTATCCCCGGCGTGAGGAGCCGTGGGATGTCCTATGCGGACAAGATCTCGACTCGCTCCCATCCGGAGCCCTGGTGGGTACCGGCAGCCCTCGTCGCGCAGCTCAGATGACCAGGTTGCGCCCCGACGTCAAGATTGAAGACGTTCGGGGCAATGTTGAAACCAGGCTGGAAAAGGTGAGCTCGGGCGAGTTCGACGCTGTGATCTTGGCCGAAGCGGGTTTGCGGCGGCTGGGTCGCAAGGCCGAAATCGGTTATCGCTTCGATCTCGAAGAGATGGTCCCGGCGCCGGCCCAGGCGGCCCTCGCCGTCGAGGCCAAGGTGGGCAGCCCGGCGGCGGAGATGGCCCTGAGTATCGACGACCCCGCGACCAGGCGCGCCGTCGAGGCGGAGCGGGCTCTACTTGCCAACACCCATGCCGGATGTCGCTCGGCTCTTGGGGCTCTCGGATCGCTCGACGGGTCGAAGATCCGACTGACCGGTTTCGTCCAGGATGAGCGGGGGGCTCGTTACGGAGAGGCCGAAGCCACCCGGCCCGATACGGTGGCTCGCCGTCTGCAGTCCGTTCTGGGCCTGTGATCGTGAGTCGGGTTGCCGTCACCACCACGCATGACCGGGCTTCCACCATCGAGCGGACCTTGCTCACTCATCAACTGGAACCGGTCATCCTCCCCTGTATCGAGGTGATCGCAGCTCCAGAAAGTGTTCTGGACGAGGTTCGGTCAATATCGGCACACGCCGACTCGATAGTGATCACGTCCTCGAGAGTGGTGCACCTCATCTGGTCGTCGGGGGGGATGCCCGACGTTCCAGTGACCGCCGTTGGGAATTCGACCGCCGCCGCGGTCGAAGCTGCCGGAGGCAACATCGAGATGGCTAGCCACTCTGGAGCCGGTGAGCTGATCCGAAGGTTGGCGCCGGTGGTGGCAGGAAGATCCGTTGTCTTTCCCCATGCGGCCGGAGCAGAACCCTCCACCATCGAGAGTTTGGAGAAGGCAGGCGCCCGCGTCACGGCAATACCGGTCTATGAGACCCGCCCCATCGCCCCCGGTCGCGACCCCGTCGATGTCGTCATCTTCGGATCCCCATCTGCAATAACGGGATGGCGTCGATCGCGCGGGCTCGACGACTTGGTTGTGGCCGTCATCGGGAAAACGACAGGACAGGCGCTGGCCGAGCACGGTCATGGGGCCCATGTGATCCCGGATCGCCCTGATTATGAAGCGCTTGTCATCGCGCTGGGCGATTATTTGAGAGAGAGGAGTCTCGCGTGAGCGAATTCCCCACAACACGGAACCGGCGACTGCGACGGACCGCCGCTCTCCGCCGGCTGGTGGCAGAGACCAGGCTGCATCCTGCCTCGTTTGTCCTCCCACTGTTTGTGGTCCCGGGGCGTGGCGTGACCAATCCCATTGGCTCCATGCCCGGCCACTCCCAGTTGTCCGTCGACGAGTTGATACCGGTGGTCAAGGAGGCGGCGTCGGCAGGTGCAGGCGGTGTCATTCTCTTCGGGATCCCGGCCTCGAAGGACGAGACCGGCTCCGGAGCCTGGGATCCGGCGGGGCCGGTCCCGACCGCCATCCGTGCGATCAAGGACCAAGTCGAAGACATCACGGTGTGGGCCGATGTATGCCTCTGCGAATACACCAGCCATGGCCACTGTGGTGTTCTCGACGGCGAGACGGTGGACAACGACAAGACCCTTCCCCTGCTGGCTAAGGCTGCATTGGCATACGCCGATTCGGGAGCCGACGTCATTGCTCCATCAGACATGATGGACGGGCGGGTGGCTGCGATCAGATCTGCGCTCGACTCTGGTGGTCACCCCGAGCTTGCCCAGTGCTCATACTCGGCCAAATACGCCAGTGCCTACTACGGCCCCTTCCGGGAGGCAGCCGAATCGGCGCCCACCTTCGGAGACCGCCGCGCCCACCAGATGGACCCGCCCAATGTGCGTGAGGCTCTGGTCGAGGTGACCCTCGATCTGGCGGAGGGCGCCGACATGGTGATGGTGAAGCCGGCCGGCCCCTATCTCGATGTGATTTCCGCGGTGCGGGCACGTACCAATGTCCCGGTGGCCGCATATCAGGTGTCGGGCGAGTTCTCGATGGTCGAGGCGGCAGCGCAGAACGGATGGATCGACGGAGAGCTGGTAATGCTGGAATCTCTCACCTCCATCGCACGGGCCGGGGCCTCGATCACCCTCACATACTTTGCTACGCGA
>JAPUJM010000121.1 GCA_027296205.1 Actinomycetota bacterium | reverse complement strand
TCAGAGGCGGCTATCACCCAGATGATGAACGCTCTCGATATCGCCCGCGAACAAGGGGGACGGGTCGTCACCGGGGGAAACCGGGTCGACCGCCCCGGCTACTTCGTGGAGCCGACGATCGTCATCGTGCCCAAGGACGCCTCGATCACCCAGGATGAGACGTTTGCCCCGATTCTCTGGGTGATCGAGTTCGACACCCTCGCAGAGGCGATCGAGATCCAGAACCACGTCACGCAGGGCCTTTCGTCGGCGATCTTCACCGAGTCGTTGAAGAACTCCGAGCGGTTCCTCAGCGACACCGGATCGGACTGTGGCATCGCCAATGTGAACATCGGGACCTCTGGCGCCGAGATCGGTGGAGCCTTCGGCGGCGAGAAGGAGACGGGTGGGGGTCGCGAGGCCGGGTCGGACGCATGGAAGGCATACATGCGACGCCAAACCACGACGATCAACTGGGGCGACGACCTTCCGCTTGCTCAGGGAATCGAGTTCGGCTAGTTGGAATCCGGCAAATGGGATGAGAAGTACCGGGCCACCGACCGGCTCTGGTCGGTCAAGCCGAATCTTTTCGTAGCCGACCGCCTCAGTCATGCGAAGCCTGGAGTCGGGTTGGATCTGGCCTCGGGCGAAGGGCGCAACGCCATCTGGCTGAGTGAGCTCGGCTGGAGCATGACGGCGGTCGACTTCTCCGAAATAGCGGTCGAGAGAGGACGCGCCGTCTCTGACACCGTGGGCTTCGTTGTCGCTGACGTTCTCACATGGGAACCGTCGATCACGTTCGACCTGGTTCTCATCGCCTATCTTCATCTCTCCGAGGACCTGCTCGGACCGGTGGTGGAAAAGGCCTGCGCCTGGCTCGAGCCGGACGGAGAAATCTTCATGATCGGGCACGATCGATCCAACATCGAGGAAGGTCATGGCGGCCCACAGGTTCCCGAGATCTTGTGGGATGTCGAGTTGATCCGGTCTTGGTTGCGCCGTCTAACGGTGATCGAGGCGCAGGTAGTGCGACGTCCGGTCGATACCGATGAAGGTGTCGTCTTCGCCCGTGACACCCTGGTCAGGGCCCGGGTGAGCGGTCGAAGGGGACCCGTCTGAACTCCACGCAGGCCTGCTCGTCGGCCAACCCGCAGATCCGATAGGAGTCATTGGGGGCTTCGACCGGCATCCGGACGAGATAAGTCTGCTCGGGAACGAAGGCACAAGGTGGCCTGTCGGACGCCTCATGCCATATCCCATTCTGCGTGTCGGAGACAGTGTGCGTCTGGCCGATGACACTCCAACCGAAGAGATCCCAGCGCTCGAGCTGGAGACAGACCCCGCCAAAACGCCTTATCGACCCTGATATCTCGGTTTCCGGACGCGGCCCGGTTGTGGCGAGGACCACGAGGAGGGCGATGACGAGGGCCGACCCGGCCAGAATCTTCTTGAGCCGGGGGCTCTCTTCCACGTTCAGATACGGCTTAGCGCGGAGTCCAGATCCTCGATGAGATCTTCGACGTCTTCGAGACCCACCGAAAGACGGACCAGACCGTCTGTGATTCCTACGGCGATCCGCTCACTGCGCGGCACGGCGGCATGAGTCATGGTGACCGGATGTGTGATCAGGGACTCAACCGAACCAAGGTTCTCGGCGAGGCTCCACAGCTCGACTGCGTCCATGAGCTTCTTGCCGGCGTCGACACCACCGGAGACTTCGAAGCCGACAATCGCGCCAAAACCACTCGCCTGAGTTTGGGATAACTGGTGTTGGGGATGGTCGGGGAGACCGGGGTAGTTGACGTAGTCGACACCGTCATGCCCCTGGAGAAATTCGGCGACGGTCATGGCGCTTGCCGACTGGCTGTCCATGCGCACGCTGAGGGTCTTGATTCCCTGGAGCGTGAGCCAGGCGACCATCGGGGACATCACCAGCCCGGCCGCGATCCGCGCGAAGGCGATCTTCTCCTGAAGTTCGCCGTTCCCTACGACCACCACACCTCCGATGGTGGCGTTGTGCCCATCGAGGAACTTGGTGGTCGAATGGATCACGATGTCGGCCCCGAGCTCAAACGGCCGCTGGAAGTAGGGGGTCAGGAACGTGTTGTCGGAGACATGGAGGACACCGGCGTCCTCACAGATACGGGACACCGCCGCCAGGTCGGTGACTTTCAGAGTGGGGTTCGCCGGCGTCTCTGTGAACACCAACTTGGTGTTGGGCTTGATCGCTGCGGTGACATCATTGGTGTTCGCAGCGTCCACGAAATCGACGCCGACTCCGAATTTGGTCAGAAACTGGTCGGCGAAACGATAGGTTCCCCCGTAAACGACGTCGGCGACGACCACGTGATCGCCCGCTTGGAGAAGACCGAGAAATATTGCGACCGTCGCGGCCATGCCCGACGCATATGCGGTGGCGTCGAGGCCACCTTCGAGGGCGGTGAGCTTCTCCTCGAGTGCGCGCACTGTCGGGTTGCCGCCCCGGGAGTAGGAGTACCCCTTGCCCATGTAGTTGTCGATTGACTCCTGGACGAACGTTGTCGACTGGTAGATCGGGGTGAGGATGGCCCCGGTGGTCGGGTCGGGTTTGACCCCGGCGTGTACCTGGTCGGTTTTGAATCCCATCCTGGTGATTGTGCCATGAAGCGTGGGCAGGACGTAGACGGGGCACACCCGTCTGCGTCTGCTCGGACAATGCCTACCCGAAGCGGTACCCGACCGATCGGACCGTGGTGATCCAGGATGCCCGCTCCTCACCGAGTTTGGCCCGGAGACGGCGGATGTGGACGTCGACCGTGCGGGCGCCGCCGTAGTACTCGTAGCCCCACACCTTCGACAGAAGCTGTTGCCGCGACCAGACCCGCCCCTGGTTACCCATCAGGAAGCGGAGCAACTCGTACTCCATGAAGGTCAGGTCCATTGGCTCGTCCGCCAAGGCGGCCTGATAGTTGAGAGGATTCAAGACGAGATCCTTGAACAGCAGGACCTCGTCTGACGATTCGCTCCGGTGGAGACGGTGAAGGCGGAGACGGAACTCGACAGGGCCGACGGGGGTAACCACGAAGTCGGTGACGCCCACTGTGCTCTCGAGGAGGGTCATCTGCTCCGGCGCGGCGATGAGCAGGATGGGCAACCCCACAACTTCGGCGATCTGACCCACCTCTCGTAGTCGTCGCATCGGTTGCAGTCCCAAGTCGACAACCAGGACGTCGGCCTCCAGCAACGATGGGTTTTCTGGCGTGAGGTCCGCCAGCGACGTTGCGGCGGCCCCCGCCAAGGCCAGTCCGTCGGCGAGGTCTTCGGACCATCCCTCCGGGTAGACCGCTGCGATCACAGGATCGGCAGGTAGGTGTCGAGCTCGAAGTGTGAGACGTGGTGCTGGTACCGCTCCCACTCGGCTCGCTTGTTGCGGAGAAACCAATCAAATACGTGTTCGCCCAGCGCTTCAGCCACGAGGTCCGACTGTTCGAGGAGGTCGAGTGCCTCGGATAGGGTCTCTGGCAGGCGCTTGGCGCCGGCTGCCGCCCGCTCGGCCGCGGTGAGGCGCTTGACGTCGGCCGCCACCTCAGGTGGAAGCTCGTATCCCTCCCGGATGCCGGCGAGACCGGCAGCGAGGATCACCGACAAGGCGAGATACGGGTTACAGGCAGCGTCGGCTGCCCGGTACTCGACTCTGACCGAAGACGGCTTTCCTTTCTTGACCGACGGCACCCTGACCAGGGACGACTGGTTGTTGCGTGCCCAGGAAATGTAGATCGGAGCGTCGAACCCGGCCACAAGGCGCTTGTACGAGTTGACCCATTGATTGGTCACCGCAGTTATCTCTGCGCCATGGCGCAGAAGGCCGGCGAGGAAATGCTTGCCCAGATCGGAAAGATGGCGGGCGTCGCCCTCGTCATAAAAGGCGTTGTGCTCGCCCTCGAACAGCGAGACACTGGTGTGCATGCCGCTGCCATGCAGGTCGTTGCTTGGCTTGGGCATGAAAGTGGCGTACGCGCCGCGCGCCGCGGCCACCTCCTTCACCGTCAGCCGGAAGGTAATCACGGCGTCAGCCATCGCCAGGGCGTTAGTGTGCCTCAAATCTATTTCGTGCTGGCCTTCCGATACTTCGTGATGAGAGTGCTGGACGGGAATGCCCATCTCCTCGAGAGCTATCACTGTTTCTCTGCGGAGGTCCGCGCCTGACGCGGCCGATGACGCACCGTGGGACGCCCTGCAACAGGA
>JAPUJM010000120.1 GCA_027296205.1 Actinomycetota bacterium | reverse complement strand
ACCCACTCGCAGCATGGGGAGCCATCGGGCGCAACGGCTGCGATGTCTTTGAGCATGGTCTCGACGTGGAGCCACGCCGAGTGATCGCCGCCAGGCATGATCGAGGGACCGTGGCGGGCGCCCTCTTCACCACCGGAGAACCCCACGCCCATGAATCTGATGCCTTGTTCAGCCAGGTCGGCATATCGATGCGCGGTGTCGGTGAACTTCGAGTTACCCCCATCGAGGATGATGTCTCCCTCCCCGAGCAGTGGGACGAGCTCCCCGATCACCGCGTCGACGGCTGCTCCCGCCTTCACCATGAGAAGAACCACCCGAGGTGAGCCGAGTTGGCCGACCAGTTCCTCGAGGGTTGTCGCGGGAGCAATGCCCATGCCGGCGGCCGGACCGGCCATGAAGTCGTCGGTAACCGAGGTGGTCCGGTTATACACCGACACCCGGTTACCGGAATCATTGAAATTGAGGGCGAGGTTGGCTCCCATCACACCGAGGCCAACAACTCCGATGTCAGAGGTTTGGTTCACGCCCTGAGAATATCGCCATCCATCAGATCTGCTTAGCCTTGGCGCACTTTGAGCCAGATACGTCTAGGTATCGATATTGGTGGGTCCGCCATCAAGGGCGCTGTCGTGGATCTCGAGGATGGTTCCATCGTTGGTGATCGCCTGAGAATCAAGACTCCCCAGCCGGGGACTCCGGAGCGAATCGGAGATGTCGTGGCGAGCCTGGTCAGGGAGCTCGCCTACACCGGCCCGATCGGCATCGGTTTTCCGGCGGTGGTGATCAACGACTTGATATGGACGGCCATCAACATCGACGGATCATGGGTTGGCATCGACGCCGGCGAGTTGTTCAGATCGAAGACTGGCTCGGAGGTGGCCTTGGTCAACGACGCTGACGCAGCTGCCCTCTGCGAGGCGCGTTACGGCGTGGCGAAAGGTGTCTCCGGTCTCGTGATTGTCCTCACCTTCGGCAGTGGTATAGGCAGCGGGCTCTTGGTGGACGGAGGGCTGGTTCGCAATGTTGAGCTGGGAAGTCTGGAACTGGAGGGGCATGCCCGGGCCGAATACCACTTCTCCGCCAGGTCGAGGAAGCGGGAGGGGCTCTCGTGGGACGAGTGGGGCGCGAGGACCAATCGTTACCTCGCCCACGTGAATACCGTCTTCGCTCCGCAATTGATCGCAGTAGGAGGTGGGGTATCTCGAGAGTGGGATCGCTGGTGCGGCAACATCGACAGTTCCTTGCCTGTGGTACGGACCGAGTTCGTCAACAACGCAGGAATCATCGGCGCGGCGACACTCGTCGGTTAGCGGGAGAACTCCGCGAACTGGCCCGTCATCGGGGCCGGAACCCGAACATCGAGCACCGTTCCATGGTCGTCGTGCTTTTCTTCGATGACATCGCCCAAGCGATGGGCGGCTGCCACGACGTCGCCGCGGTCGTAAGGGACTCTCAGCGTGAGAGTCACCATTTGCCGGGCGACCGTCTCAGCCAGAGTCGAGACCAAATCCTCCAGACCCTGGCCAAGGAGGGCGGAGATGCGTACGACATCGGGATATAGATTCTCAACACGGCTGAGTTGAACATCTGACAGGGCATCGACCTTGTTGAACACGAGGAGTTCCGGAATCTCGTTGGCGTCGATTTCCTCGAGCACCTCGCGGACCGCGGCGATCTGACCGGTCGGCTGGTCGTCGGTGGCGTCAACGAGATGAATCAGGAGGTCGGCCTCATTGGCCTCGGCGAGGGTGGACCGGAACGCCTCAATGAGGCCATGGGGGAGTCTTCGCACAAACCCGACGGTGTCGGCGAGCAGGACAGCCTGGTTGTTGGGAAGGTCGAGTCGCCGGACAGTGGGGTCGAGGGTGGCAAAAAGGCGATCTTCCACGAGGGCGTCGGCGTCGGTTAGCGCGTTGAGGAGAGTGGACTTGCCGGCATTGGTGTAGCCCACGATGGCCACCTGGGGAATCTCGGATTTTCTTCGCCTTTTCCGCTGTGTCTCCCGATGGCCCGCAGCCTTCTTGAGTTCTCTCTCCAGTTTCGAGATTCGTTGCAGGATGCGTCGCCGGTCCGTTTCCAGCTTGGTTTCACCGGGGCCCCGGGTTCCGATGCCGGCGCCCTGCTGGGACAGGTCCTTTCCCTGACCACGAAGACGGGGGAGGTTGTAGCGAAGCAAGGCGAGCTCCACCTGGAGTGCACCGACCTTGGAGGTTGCGTGCTGGGCGAAGATGTCGAGGATCAACGCCTCCCGGTCGACGACGTCGCAGTGGAACGTGTGAGCCAAATTGCGCTGCTGCGCAGGGGTGAGAGCGTGGTCGAAGACGACAACATCGATATCGAGGGCTGTTGTCAGGTTTGCCAGCTCACTTGCCTTGCCGGATCCGATGTAGGTAGCCGGATCGATGCGCTCGCGCTTCACGAGTTCCCGATCGACCGGGTCGGACCCGGCTGTATCCGTGAGCAACGAGAGCTCGTCGAGAGACCGTTCCTCCTCGGCCGAAGTCATGCCGGGCAGGTGAACACCGATGAGAAAGGCGCGCTGGATGGCGACATCGAGGTCGGTGACTGTCGCTGTGAGGCGTCGGCCTCGACGGGAAGGTTGTTCTCGAGTCATCAGGTGGAAGCCTGTCGGGGGGTCTGGTGATTGTCCCGACGCTTCTGGGATGCGGCCTGATTAATCACCGCATCTTGCCCGCTGTTTCCCCGCACCACTAGAGATACTGGCCCTCGTCGCCAACGTGTTCGAGATATTCCTCGGCGATGATCTGAGACACCCGGACCGCGATGACGGGCTTGCCACTTGGAGGCCAGATGAATCGCCAGGCGCCGGTAGGGACAGCCCAGAAGCGCTGCCCGGTGAGGACGTCGACGAGGGCAAGCGCGTCGTTTCC
>JAPUJM010000012.1 GCA_027296205.1 Actinomycetota bacterium | reverse complement strand
AGCCCTCCGAGGGGTTCTAAGAGTCGGCTCTCTTCCCGGTGGTCGAACAAGGAGTCTGCATAGCCTTCCTCGAAGGGCTCGGGTTGCTCATCTACGGCGCTTCCCGGTCTGCGCTTCCCGGTCTGCGCGTCCCGGATCGTGGTGGCACCGAAACCCCGGAACCGTCCGCACCCCGGAGTGAACCCGCCGGGAAGGTGCCGGTGGGGTCGCGTATTGTCTTCGGTCTCGATAGGCCCGTCCGGTACGCCGACTCTGCGCTAGTCGGCGGCGCAGGGCACCGCGGCCTTGGATGAAAAACGACAGATAGATCGTTTCGAGGCTCACCTGCATCTCCTGATTCTCAGGGTATGTGCTAGGCACAGATCGGCCTCGGGGCGGCGAGAGAGCGCCGGGCAGTCTTCGATCGCCCACCGCCGCTGCTCCCAACGGGCTGCCCACTTCACCAACCGCAGCTGTCCCTCAGGTGTCGCCGCCACTGTCACCGAACCGATCTCGGCGCCACCCTGATCATCGCCACCACCGTGTGGCTTCGCTTGGTGGGCATCCGTTCCTAACACGACCATCATGGATCCCGACTCCTCTCTCATATGACGGTATTGTCAGGACGGCCGGTGGGCACGCCTCAGTACAGGCCCGGAGACCATCTCCTATCAAGCCACACCAACGGTGGGCACCGATATGGAGAGTCAACCCGCCAGACGTGCCCAAAGCATGACACTGAGCCGATATGGACGGCCGGCTATTGCGATTCGATGTGGTCGGGATGTCGCGAGTTGCGGTTCGTTCCGTGGGACAGGTTCCTGATGCGAGCCTCAACTTCGGTTGGATCTGCATCCTCGAGAGCGGTGCTCGAAAAGAGGACCTGGCGGAGACGCTTCAAAGCGCTCCCGTCCTCATCACGGGTGCTCTTCGAATCACGGTCACTCAGCCAAGCCACGAAGCCTCCCCTTGCGACCCGGACCTCCGGGCCATCATCCGCCTTGATCAACCAATACAATCTCTGCCCCGAAATCCGTAACGACCTCGGGTCGGAATGCCACCGTGCGACAACTGATGACCGGAGACATCCGTGATCCCAAGGGCGCATCGCCGCGGTTCAGATGTCATAATTGGGCGTTGGTGCGACAACGGTGTCCACCGGTGCTTCCACCTGCGCTGCACGTATTTGTATCGACCCCAGTTGCGCATTGCCAACTCCCTCTATTTGTCCTCCTCTATCAATCGGCACCAACACCGCAATCTTGGATGACAGTCCTCGACTAGACGTGGTGACTAGTCACCCACCAACAAGGTATGGTGCCTAGACCAGATCCCAAAACCAGGTAGCGGATATGTGCCGATCTGAACAGGTCGATCTGTGGCAGCGAGGGTCAGGCAGCAGCGGCCTGACCCTCGCGACTTGCGGTACTGGGTCAGTTTGGGCTCGCTAGTTACCTTACAGCCCTCGCCTCTGTCCTCCCTTTGATGTCTGGCCGCGCTGACAATGAACGAAGGTGAATCCGGGCGCCCCGCCCAGGCGTTCGGACACATGCAGTTGAAAGTGTTTGAGAGGGTGGCGGGCCGACCCGGCTGTCAGGCTCGGCTATCAGCGGGCTAGCTTCATCTGGTGATCTCTATCGCTGGGCCCCGGACGCTGCATGCCGTCCACTTCGACCCGGGCCTTGTGCCACCGATCTTGGATACGACAGCCGCCGCCAAACTCGTCGGTGAAGCCGCCGACATCACCCGGTTCAAATCCCGAGACGCCTACGCCATGTGGGCCGGGACAGCTCCCATCCCCGTCTGGTCAGCCAACAAGCAACGGTTCCGACTCAACCGACAGACCACCGCCGCAATCCACCGGATCGCCATAACCCAGATCCGTATCCACCCGACGCTCAAGTGTTCATAGCCGGGCGCCTCGAAGGAGCGTCAACCTAACGAGAAGCCCTATCTACTACTCAAACGAAAACTAGCCAACGTCGCCTACAGGAACCCCCTCACTGACGTCCAGCAACCTGCCCTAGCCACCGCCGCTCGACATAGGAGAAACACATGTGTTCTAGCTGGCAGGCGGGTGAGCCGCCCATATTGCATTTGCAATGATCCCAGGTGCCTTTGGGCGCCCCGATCATCTAGGTCCGCTTCCAGCGAAGTCGCGTACATTGAGCTGCGACGACTGGGCCTCGCCCCCAGCGTGGTTGGTGGCAAGGCGGAGGGACACCGCAGAGGGGCCGACGCCTCCCCCACGGTTCACCGCCCGGAACACGGGAGTGGCTACCTCAGGGCGGCCGGACCTTACCCCGGGTGTAGCCGGCCGTATTCGGTCATGCGGCCCGTTGAAGGGGTGTGCAGGTGAGGTCGACAGGTCCCATTTCCACCGTTGCGCTCCAGCAGGTTTACCGACCCCCAGCCCCACTGCCTTCAAGCCGATTGCCGCGATAACCGATAGAACGTCTGTGACAAAAGATTCACCGGATCTTCCGGAAGCTCTGGATAAGCGCGAGTTCTCAGTTTCCCGTAAGGGATACGACAAGAAGGAAGTAAAGGCCTTCCTGGCTGAGATCGAGGCCAACTTCCGTGACCTGGAAAAGTGGGCAGAACAGACCAAGACGCGCATGGCCATCGCCAAGGAGAAAGACTCCAAGGATGAGGTTGACGAGGCCATGATTGCGGTCTTCGACGCCAAGGAGCGTATGTTTGAGCGTGCCAGGCTCCAGGCAGAGAAGATCGAAGCCGACGCCAATGAGCGCGCCGCCGCTATCGAGTCCGGCGCCAGCGTTCCGGCCGATGTCGACGAAGCCACAGCCGCGCTCCTTGGCGACGCCGAACGCCGCGCCGCGGAGATCATCGCCGACGCGAATCGCAGAGCTGCTGAGATAACTACCGACGCGGATCGCAGAGCTGCCGAGGTGACTGCGGTGATCGCCGGCATGATCGAGGCCGCCCAGGCCACAACGACACCGGTCACCGAGGAATCGATCCTCGAGACGGCAAGGGCTGAGGCCGACCGCTTGATCCAGGACGGGCTGGGAGCCGCCACGTTGGTGCATCAGGCCACAAGGAACGCCGAGGACTCCAAGGCGTTCAACCCTGGTCTCTCCGAGACCGAGGCGGAAGTGATGCATGCAGCCGGAGCTGAGGCCAGCAAGATCGCAGAGCAGCAGAAGACGGCGGCCGAAGAAACGCGCAAGGTTGCCGACCAAGACGCCGCGGAGTTCGAGGGACGACGGTCCGAGCTGGACCGGATATCCACCGACCAAAAGACTGCCCCTGACAAGCTGGCACAGCGCATCGTTGACATGGAGGCAGCCGAACAAGAAGAGGCCGACCGCGCTCGCGACGTGGACCGTCACAACGACGACGACAGCACCCGGGGGGGGACCCGCTACGAGCGCAAGTCGGCAAAGTTGCCCAGCATGGGCGAGGACGCCTCAAAGGTCGTTGGTTCTCTCGAAGGCTTCAGGAAGAGCCTTCGCGGGGCCTGACAACCGACATGCGCATCGTCGTCACCCGCAGACCACGGGGGAACGCTCTCGACAGGCTCGGTCCT
Organism: Actinomycetota bacterium; assembly: GCA_027296205.1. Classification (GTDB taxonomy): domain Bacteria; phylum Actinomycetota; class Acidimicrobiia; order Spongiisociales; family ZC4RG35; genus SZUA-217. The sequence continues at coordinate 88 of JAPUJM010000012.1, read as the reverse complement.
GGTGGTTTGTTGTCCGGCGTGCCCATGTCCTTCAACGACCAGGGTCGGGTCGCCCGTATCGGCAGCGATCGGGGCGCCATCCTCCCGA
>JAPUJM010000119.1 GCA_027296205.1 Actinomycetota bacterium | reverse complement strand
GCTGAAGCGATGGCAGCAAGCGATGTGGGTAAATACGACGCCGTAGTGATCGGGGCCGGGCACAACGGTCTGGCGGTCGCAGTGATGCTCGCCGAGGCCGGCTGGAAGGTCGGCGTTTTCGAGAAGAACTCACAACCGGGTGGTGCGGTGCGCACCGAAGAGGTCACGCTTCCCGGCTTCCGTCACGATCTGTTCGCCGCGAACTGTGGATCGAGCAGGCCGAGCGAGCCAGAGGCCGGTTCGCTCGCCTCCTCAACGCCTCGACCGACGAGGTCGCAGCGACGACTTCGGTATCGACCGGCGTCAGCAGCCTTCTCAGCGGGCTGCGTCATCCGGAGGGCCGGAACAAGATCGTCATCAGTGATTTCGAGTTTCCCACGATCGGACAGATCACCCACGCCCAGGAGCTGGTGGGGAAAAAGGTCCACCACGTCGCTGTCGCTTCCGACGCGACCATTCCCTTGGAGCGTCTCGCCGAGACGATCGACGAGGACACCGGGCTTGTCGCGATCACCTACGTGTCGTTCCGCACCGGGAGCAAAACCGACGTCGCAGAAGTGATACGTCTCGCCCACGAGGCCGGCGCGCTGGTGCTTGTCGATGCGTTTCAAGCGGTGGGTGCCATCCCTATCGACGTTGGCGAGCTCAACGCCGACTTCGTGGTTAGCGGCACGCTCAAATACCTGCTGGGATCGGCCGGGTTGGGCTTCCTCTATTGCCGCCAGGATCTCCTGTCACAGATCGTCCCCACCCAGACCGGATGGTTCGCCGACAAGGACATATTCGAGATGGACATCTACGACTACTCGCCTTCGGCGTCTGCCCGCAAGTTCGAGAGCGGAACACCTTCGATCCCCAACATCTACGCCGGCATCGCCGGCATGGACTTGATGCACGAGATCGGAATCGCGGCCACCGAGCAGCATGTGGGCCGGCTCATCGACCTCCTTGTCGAGGGGATCGACCGTATCGGCGCCAGGATGGTCACACCCCGCGACCCGGCCAAGCGAGGTCCGATGGTCGCCGTCGCTACCACCGATGAGGCGGCCATGGTCGGGGCCCTGGCTGAGGACGACATCCTCACGACGGCCAGAGACGGCAACGTCCGGCTCTCCCTCCACGCTTACAACTCCGAGGAAGACATCGCCGCGATGGTCGAAGGGCTGGAACGACACGCCACCCTTCTGGCCAGATAGCCCTGCCACGGCGGCTCAGTCTGCCGGGACACCGCGCCTGCCGAGGACGCCGGGGGCCTCCAAGACCGGTTTGGCTGCTGCCTCCCCTATATCGTGGCGATGTCGCGGCCGTGGGCTGTGAGTGCCCAGACCGTGAACACCGAGAGAGTGACGAAGAGAATCGCCCACACCGGATACCAGGGCAGCCATGCGAAAGCAACCAGTCCCGATATCACAGCAAGGATCACACCCACGGTGCGAGCCCACACCGCCCCACTGAACAGGCCGATACCGGCGAACAGCACCAGGACGCCGAGAATCAGGTGGATCCAACCCCATGACGTCGTGGAGAACTGAAAGATCCAGTCCTGGGTGACGACGTAGAAGTCGCTGTTCACAATCGCCACGAGCCCGGCAATGACCCACCAACCACCCAGCATGAGCATCATGAGCCCGGCGAACGCCGTCAAGCCCATCGCCCAGCCACTTGGATGTTCACTCATTGTTTCTCCTCCTCTGCATGCATTGCATGCTCTTCCACTTTTCGCTCAATCCTAAACACGTCGACTCGGTCGATCCCAACTCAACCGAGGACACGATTGGCTTGGTCCAAAAGCTCCTCGATGTCTGTTCCGGTCTCCTCGGCGAGCACCCTCCGAACTCCAGGAGAGACCGAATCGAGGGCGGTCGTCAAACTTCGCAGCGCAGCGCGTTGGGCCTTCATCCGAGCGGCCTCCTCGACAGGAGTCACCAGATCGTCGACGATCGAACCCTCCGCACGCGACGCTACCAGCGGGTCGGGAAGCCCACGCACCCACACCATGCTGCGTCTACCCGGACCGCGACCTTCGGTGATCGGCTCGACCGCGACCACCTCCTCGGACCGTACATACTTGCCATATCCCAATGCCACCAGTTGGCCTGACTGAACCCGCATTTTGCCTCTTCCTTGGTGGCAGCGACAGTACCCGGCGAACACGTCCGGCACCCGCCCGGAGGCTGACCTTGTTCACCGAACCGCGGCGCGTAGGCGATGTGATGAGGGGGCGGGTGGATACTGACTGGGGTTAGTCCCTGGCTGCCCGGTTCGGTTGATTCGCGGCCCACGACTCATCCGACTCTGTTTCGATAGCCTCGGCGTCGTGAAGCAAGTCGTTGGATGGGTGTTGATACTGAGCGCCGTCGTGGGGTTCTACTGGAGTTTCAAGCTTCTCGCCGACGCTCCAGGGTCACTGGCTGGCATCTTGTTACTCATCCCCGTCATGGTCGCAGCCATGGCTGGGGTGAACCTCGCAGGCTCCAAAAGGGAAGGCGATTAGTTCAGCGGCGGCGTCGCCGACATCGACGAGCCCGGTAGGCAGTCCATCAAGAAGGCCCCCGGACTCCCGGGGGCCTAGTTGATGAGCGCGCTGGTTAGGCGTTGTCTCCTTATCGACACCCGGAGGCGCTCAACTTGGGGGCTATTCCGAGAAATCCCAAAAGGACTAGTTCTTCCAGCCCGCAGCCAGGTAGGGGTATCTCCAGGCCCTACAAGGCAAGGGTCGGCGGTCCGAGTCCGTTGTTCATGTGGTTTATCAGCGTTTTGCGTTCTCTTGTGAACGTGTCGAGGTCGCGACAGATACCCGGCCGACCCCATGACGTCGCTCTCCACGTGTTGCCATCCGGTGGAGGCGATTGCCGACCTGACTCCCTACCCTCTGGCGCGTGGAATATGGCCCGACGACAGCTCTCATCGTTGTCGATGTCCAGAACGACTTCGCCGACCCGAAGGGAAACCTCTCGGTGCGGGGCGGTGAGGATGTCATCGATTTCATCAACGAACAGATCCAGGCTGCTTCACGGGCTGGATCTCCAGTCGTCTACACCCAGGACTGGCATCCAGAGTCGACGCCGCATTTCGAGGTGGACGGAGGCATCTGGCCGGTCCACTGTGTCGCCGATACGTTCGGGGCTGAGCTGCACTCGGCCTTGAAAGTGATCGAGGGAGCGGTGCGGGTCAAGAAAGGTGTGGGGGGCGAGGACGGCTACTCGGCGTTCAACGTCCGCGATCCGGAAACCGGGAATGAGACCGCGACCGGCTTGGCAAACCAGCTTCACAACTCGGGTGTCGAACGAGTGGCCGTTCTCGGCCTGGCCCTCGACTACTGCGTGAGAGAATCCGCCCTCGACGCGACCAGCGCCGGGTTCGAAACCACGCTGCTCGCCGATGGGACCCGTCCGGTCAACCTCCGACTCGGCGACGGCGCTCGAGCCGTCGCCTCCCTGGTCGAAGCCGGAGTAGCGGTCGAGTAAACCACGTCAGCCTCGTCCCATCGCCGACTCCACCATTTGCCTCTGGAGCCGTTTCATCCGACCGGTCAGCGAAACGTGATAGACGTGGGGGTTGACCAGCCTGCGAACACCGGGGTCGAGCCGCTCCAGATCGGTGGCTCGGCGGCCCCGAAGCACCTCAATCGCCGGATCACCGTCCTGACGATGGCCGCCACTGAAGGCGGGTTCCAGCAACTCCTCGACACCCGACAGCTCGGCCGTCATCAAGGTGCGATGCACATTCTGGTGATGGTGAAACAGCTCAACGCGATCTGAGTCGAATGGCTTCTCGTCGGCGAGGGCGACCACGTCGGCGGTGGCGAGACCGCGCTGGTCGTAGACGCGAAACACCCGCTTCTCTCCCGGCGCGGGGATCTTCGTCACCTCCTCCGAGACCTTGATCGCCGGAACCGGTTCACCTGTTTCGTCACTGACGGCGACCAGTTTGTAAACACCACCCAATGCGGAGTCGCCGTGTGAGGTGATCAACCTGGTTCCGACACCAAAGGTGAGACGCCCCACGAGACGCTCGGCGTCCAACCCGTATCGCGGCGCCTCGGCATCGATTTGAGACAGAATCTGCCAGATCGCCAGCTCATCGAGATCGGATGAGAGCACGATCGACACATCCTCGAATCCTGCTTGGTCGAGCAGTTTCGCCGATTGAATGGCCAGGTAGGCGAGGTCTCCCGAGTCGAGTCTGATGCCTACCGGGCGGTGCCCTCGAGCTTCGAGCTCGCTGAAGACGATGATCGCATTGGGTACCCCCGACTCGAGCACGTCAATGGTGTCAACGAGGAGGACGCACTCGTCGGGGTAGGACCTGGCGAACTTCCGGAACGCTTCGAGCTCACCTTCTCCCAGGGCCATGAAAACCTGGACCATCGAATGGGCGTGGGTTCCTTTGGGGTCGAATCCCACCACATCGGAAAGGGCCACATTGGAGGTGAAGTCGCAACCACCGATCAGGGCCGCGCGGCCACCGGCGTGCGCACCGGAACCGGGCCCGCGCCTCATCCCGAACTCGAGCACGAGACCGCTGCGGGCCGCTTCTTTGACCCGGGATGCCTTGGTGGCGATCAGGGTCGGGTAGTTGAGGTGATTGAGGAAGGCGGTCTCCAGGATCTGAGTCATTGCCAGCGGCCCTCTGATGACTGCGACCGGCGCATTGGCGTGAACAACCCGCCCCTCGGGAATGGCGTCAATCTCAACAGAGGAGAAGTCGCCGTGCCCGGACAGCCAAGCCAGGAAACCGTCGTCGAATCGTTGCTTGCCGTGGCCGTCCGTTTGCTCGCCGAGGGTGGCCAAATCGGTGTCTTCGAACCGCGTTTCCTCCATCCACTGCAGCAACCAGCCCAGACCGGCAGCGACGCAGTAACCCGCCTGATGCGTGCCGTAATCCGGATAGGAGCGAAAGAAGTAGTCGAACTGGGCGGTGCGTTCGGCCAAAGCCTCCCTCCAGTACAGCTGAGCCATCGTGAGCTGGTATTGGTCGGTGGCGAGGATGCCGCCGAGACCTTCTTGGCGAGCTGACATAGCGGTCATTCAATCACGCGGCAGCCGGCGTCGAGTAGGACCTTCGCCTCTACAACACCGTCGGGAGGATATGAAAGATAGAACAATCAATACAGGAGTAGCCGTGACCTCAGCCAGGGCCACCGAGGTTCCACCCGAGAGGATCTCTGACCTGCAGGACCGGTGAAGGCGCCCAACGTGACCGCGGTACGAAAGCTCGGAGTACCGTTCCCGCCTGAATTGGCCATCGGCGCAATCGAAAAGGGCGGAATAAGGACCATCCACCAAGACACCGTCTCCATGACGGGCGTCACTTCGAAGCCGGAGCAAGCCGAGAAACGTCATGGGGCGTTGGCGAGAGAACCGGCAAAGGAGGGTTCGGCGAGGGACGAGGAGGTGGTGGTAGCCGTTGAGTCCCTTCGCCTCGCCGGACATCTCCACATTCCTCAACACCCCAAGGGTTTGGTGGTGTTCGCACACGGGAGTGGGAGCAGTCGCCATAGTCCGCGCAACCGCTTCGTGGCTGAAGTGCTGAATCGGGCAGGGTTGGGAACCCTCCTGTTTGACCTGTTGACCCCCGCCGAGGAGAGAGACCGGACCAACGTCTTCGACATTCGGCTCTTGGGTGGACGTCTTTCCAAGGTCACCGACTGGCTGCGCTCCCTGCCCGAGGCCTCGGGCATCCCGATCTCGTATTTCGGTGCCAGCACAGGCGCCGCTGCCGCGCTTTGGGCCGCCGCCGAGGCGACGGCACGGATTGCCGCTGTCGTCTCCAGAGGCGGTCGACCTGATCTGGCTGGCGTACGTCTCTCCGACGTACGGAGCCCCACCCTTCTCATCGTGGGAGGCCGTGATCAGGTTGTGGAGGATCTCAACCGACAGGCCCAAGCCCAGCTTCGATGCGAGAGCAGCCTTGTGATCGTCCCCGGCGCCACCCACTTGTTCGAGGAGCCCGACACATTGGAAGAGGTGGCTGGCCTGGCCTGCGACTGGTTCCTCAGCCATGCCAACCCCGGACAGCAATCCAGGAAGAACCCCAACGAGCCGCCGGCCGGGGATCCATCCATGTAATGCGGGGAACATCACAGGCCGAACAAGCGTTCGACTAGATGTGAAGAACCAGCGAACACCCAACACCATCGAGGTCCCCGGCCTCGTCGACGAGCGTGGTCGGCTGACGACCGACATTCTCAGCCAGTATCTGGCTGGGCTTGGTAGGTACGACCTACTCACGGCCGATGACGAGGTGCGCCTCGCTCAGGCCATCGAGGCCGGACACGAAGCCCGACGCCGTTTGGACGCCGGGCAAGTAGACGAGCCTGCTGAACGGGTACGTTTGGAGCGTGCGGTTCGGCGAGGAGATGAATCGCGTCGACATTTCATCGAGGCGAACCTGCGTTTGGTGGTCGCCAACGCCCGACGGTATGCCGGGAACAACATCGACATGGTCGACCTCATTCAGGAGGGAAACCTGGGTTTGATGACGGCGGTGGATAAGTTTGACTGGCGCAAGGGATTCAAGTTCTCCACTTACGCCACCTGGTGGATCCGCCAGGCGTTGCAGCGTGCCCGCGCCAACCTCGGCGATTCGATCCGCGTTCCGGCGGGAGTCTTCGACATCGTTCCCACCGTCCGCACCGCCGCCGAAGAGCTTCGGCCCAAGCTGGGCCGTTCTGCCACGGCGGAGGAGATTGCCGAGGAGACCGGGATCGACACGCGAGAAGTGAAAAAGGCTCTGTTGGTGGGCACCACTGTCGCTCTCGAGACTCCCATCGGTGATGATGGAGCCCAACTAGGAGACCTCATAGCCGACGCCGATGCCCTCGACCCCGAGCTCGAGGTGGAGCAACGAATCGTTGAGGAGGCGCTTGTGCGCAACTTGGCCACTCTCACCGATCTCCAGCGTCGAACCCTCGCACTGCGTTTCGGGTTGGAAAGCGGGCAGCCGGAAACGATGGCAAGGATATCGGAGATGACCGGCCTTCCCGAACATCGGCTATCAGGTTTCATCTCCGAGACGCTCCAGACGCTCAGTGAGAAACTCGAGGCCGTCGAGGAGATGCGCGTCGCATGACCGATCCGTGGCTTATGGCCCGGCGAAGGAAGTTGCTCATTGGCCGAAGGGGAGACCCTCAGCCCTTGACCACACCGACTGGCCGCAACCGGGCCACTTTGGCGGCTAGACCGGCTCGTGCACATACCTCGGCCACTTCGTCGACGTCTTTGTAGGCGTACGGGGCCTCCTCGGAGAGCAGTCTGACCGACCCGGGTCGCACCGAGATGCCCTTGGCTTCGAGTTGGTCGCGCACCTGGCCCCCCGACTCCTTTTGCTTGGCCTTCTTGCGACTCATCAGCCGCCCTGCTCCGTGGGCCGCAGAAGCAAAGGCCGGGTTGTCGCTCACACCGCGCAGCACCCAGGATGCGGTTCCCATCGACCCCGGCACCAGCACTGGCTGGCCGACAGGGATCAGGTCCTCGGGCAGATCGGGGTGGCCCGGCCCGAAGGCGCGGGTGGCTCCCTTGCGGTGCACGCACAGCTCCACGAGCTTGCCCGCCACCTCGTGAGTCTCGATCTTGGCCAGATTGTGGGCAACGTCGAAGATGAGGCGCATCCCGGTTTTTTTCGGGGATACGCCGAAGGCGTCGGCAAACGCCCCTCGCGCGGCGTGAGCAAGTATGTGGCGGTTGGCCCAGGCGAAGTTGGCCGCCGCCGCCATTGCCCCCAGGTATTCACGCCCCTCGGGTGAGCTCACCGGCACACAGGCCAGCTGGCGATCGGGAACGGTGATGCCGTAGCGATGCATCGCGGCGCCCGTGGTCTGTAACTGATCGGTGCACGTCTGGTGGCCGAGGCCGCGGGACCCGCAGTGCAGCATCACCACCACCATCCCCTCGGCCAGGCCGAACACGCTTGCCGCCTCAGCGTCGTGGATCTCGTCAACCACCTGTATCTCGAGAAAGTGGTTCCCGGCGCCCAGGGAACCCAGCTGGCTCTGTCCCCGGGTGACGGCGCGGTCACTGATGACCGAAGGATTGGCGCCGGCCGATGTGCCGTTCTCCTCGCATTTCTCCAGGTCGTCTTCCCAGCCGTACCCAGCATCAAGAGCCGCCGCGGCGCCTCTGAGGAGGACCTCGGGTATCAAACTGGCCTCGGCGATCCCTCCCCTGCCCAGCCCGCGGGGTATCGCGTGGTCGAGATTGCCCATGACCGAGTCCCGGTGCCGCTCGAAGTCGGCCTCGTTGAATTTCGACGCGAGGAGGCGAACGCCACAGCAGATGTCGTAGCCGACACCGCCCGGGGAGACCACTCCTCCCTCGTCGACGGCGGTCGCTGCCACTCCTCCGATGGGGAATCCGTAACCCCAGTGGATGTCGGGCATGGCGAACGACGCCTTCACTATGCCGGGAAGGTGGGCGACATTGGCGACCTGTGTGGACGCATGCTCCAACCGCACCGACTCCATGATGGCTTCGGAGGCGAAGATCCGCCCGGGCACAGTCATCCCGCCGCTGGCAGCGAGCTCCCAGACAACGTCAGAGATACGCCGGAACTCCATATCATCACTGTGCCGTACTCGACGGATGTTCGCTAGGCCCATTGGTCAGACGTCGAAGTACACCCGGCCATACCAGACGCCGTCTCTTTGCTCCACAACCAGGTCGTGATATGTGACTGCTTTGATCGGAGGCCCGACCGGCTCAACGGCGTCGACGGAAAGACCGCCCGCCTGCACCTTCACGGCGAGGTCGTCGGGGCCCATCGATACCCGGAAGGCGCAGAAGGTGAGGTTCTCGACCTCGGCGTGGTAGAGGAGCTCGGAAAGTGTGTCCACTACCAGCTCCTCGACACTTGGTGCCTCCAAGCTCACCTCAACCCATTTCCTGGCTGCCGACGGCACGACGGAGGCAACGAGTCCGAACATGCCGGCGCAGAGCTCACCGATAAGACCGGTCAGGGAGTCGGCGGTGGCCTCGATCCCGGTATCCGCGGTGTGGGAGAGAACGCGATAGGCCATGGAGGGGATTGTGGTCTCCCTCGATGATCTACTCACCCGACTCACGGACCCTTGTCCCCCGGCCATCCGGTACCGACGGTATAGACGGGTGAGATGTGCTCGTGGGTCCGGGTAAAACTCCTCCGGTTCGATATCAACCCATGGACCTGGACCTGATGCAACTACCGTCGCCAGACCAGGTTGCCGGGATCGAAGCGCCGGTGGCGGTCGTCATCGACGTCGAGCCGGAGGGTGCGATGGCTGCGGTTACGGAAACCAAGGAACGCTGGCCGTTGACGATGGTCGTTGGCCTGGTGAGCCTGCCCGGAGGCGGCATTTGGAACCACGCCGAGCAGGCTGGGTGCGATCTGGTTACCACCCGAGGAGCCGTCACCAAGCTGGTCCCGCCGAGACTCGCCAGGTGGATCGAGGCCTCGGGTGGTCGTCGCATCCGCCTTTTTGCTTTGTCCGACGCGGTGTACCACGTGGGTGGCGATATCCGGGTCGTCGAGGACGACTGTCCTCATGCCGGAGCCCTCCTGTCCTACGGCGAAAGAACGTCGACGATGGTGTCGTGACGTGCCCCGAACATGGCAGCCGGTTTGACACGAGTTCCGGAGAGAGGGTTCGCGGCCCCACCGATGATGGGATCAAGACCTTCCGTGTGGTCGTTGAGGACGAACAGGCATTCGTTCAGCTCGACGGGGGATGAGTAACGCCTCTCCCGTCGAGGAGGAAAAACCAGCCGGGTTGGGATCTCCCGACTATGAAGAGAACCGTCACCGCATGGTGCAGTCTCGCTTCGAAGATGTCGGCTCTTGTTGAACAGCGTGGGCATGCACTTGATGGCGGGTAGGAAAGGTGATCTTGAATAGAAGCGCGACCGGCATCGCCGCTGACCGCGTCCTCGACCGCAGAGGAGTTGTCAGAGAACGAACAGGTAGCGGAGAACCCGCCCGATCTCGAACATGGCATTGGGTCCGGTCACTCCAAGTCGATCGATCAGACGACGATCTGAAACCGATTTCACATCCTCGCACTTGGCGTAGCTCGGGTGATCAAGACCGGACTCGCCGACTTCGACCTCGACATGGGACGGCAGGTCACGACGGGCCGATGTAACCGGCACGACAAGGACCACGCCCGAAGGACCCTCGTTCAGAGCATCGGTTGAAACGATGACGGCTGGACGCATTCCCGCCTGCTCGCGACCGACCGGTTCCCCGAAGTCGACCAGCCAGATCTCACCGCGGCGCGGTGTCACTCCGAGGCGTCCCCCGCCGTTTCCTCCTCGACACGCCGCTCCGCCTCGATCTCGGCCCACACCTCGGGGTCATCGCGAAGCTCCTGATACCGCCGATTGAACCGCTCGAAGAACACGCGGCGCTCGAGGGCGTCAACTGCGTCGTCTAGCACTCTCGTCATCGGACGCTTGGTCGAATCCGCCAGTGCCGCAAGACGGTCTCGTGTTTGCTCACTGACTCGGATCGTGGTGCTCATACCTCTAGTCTACATCAATATCTACAACACTGTCTACGCGGGACCCCACATAATCAAGGGTGGCACGTCGCCGCATTGGCCGGCGCTTACTCAATGCACACTTCAGGGAACTAACCGGAGACTCACCCGGCGGTCATCGCCTCGAGGCTGGGTCACACCAGTGTCCGGACCATCCTCGACGTCTCCGGCCATCTCAACGAAGGTCTGGATCGAGGGGCCGCCGACGCGCTCCAGTCGCCCTGGGAGCTTCTT
>JAPUJM010000118.1 GCA_027296205.1 Actinomycetota bacterium | reverse complement strand
GCCCCGACCAGTCGTCCCAGAGACTCAACGCCTCGCGCCACGCCTGTGATTGCGGCGCCATCAAATCGTCGGTGCCCTTCGGGGGTCGAAAGCTCATGAGGGCCGCAGGTTACCGGCGAGTCCCCGGCGATCAGAGATCTGTCCGGCGGGCCGGATGCCAGGACGCCCATCCTTCGCGATCGGTGCCCGGGGAAGCCACTGACGAGGGTGATGACCCCTATCTCGGCTTAAACCCACTCGTGGCGAAAAGGGTTGGTTCGCCTCTCCTCACCGATCGTCGTCTCCGGTCCATGACCGGGAAGAACCCGAACATCGTCCTCGAGAGTCATTACCTCGGTCCGCATCGAGTTCGACAGGGCAGCGTGGGAGCCACCCGGCAGATCGGTGCGTCCGATCGATCCGGCAAACAGCTGATCTCCGGAGAACAGCACGCCTTCGGCGTCCCAGTAGAAACAGCAGTGACCCGGGGTGTGCCCGGGAGTCTGTCGGACCTCGAGGGTAAGCCCGGCCAACTCGAAGCTCTGACCGTGGTGGAGAGGCTCCAACCTCTCTGGCAAGTCGAACTCCCCGGGCGGAGTCATCCCAAACAGGGCCCGCAACTGCTCGGTCGGGTGCAGGGTCAGGAAGTCATCATCAGGGTGGACATAGGTCGGAGCCCCGGTCTTGGTGGCGAGCCATCCGGCTCCGCCGGTGTGATCGACATGCCCGTGGGTCAGAAAGATGCCCACGACAGCCACGTCGATCGACGCTATGTACTCCCCGATCATCTCGGGCTCCGGGGGGGCATCGACCACGATCGCCTGACCCCCGGGCTCATCAGCGACTACCCAGGCGTTGGTCTGCGCCACCCAGGCAGGAATCTGGCGGATCAGCAATTCAATCGGCCGACGGGTCGTTGGCGAGCCTGAAAGCTGCAAAGACACCGTCGACGCCACGAAGGTCGGCGAGCAGACGTGCCAGTTGACTCGGATCGGAGAGCTCAATCTCATATTTGAGGACGGCGACCCTTCCCTCGCCCACGACGGTCGAGGACGCCGTGATGTTGCCTCCGGTGTCGGAGACGAGGGCCGTCACGTCGCGGAGCAGGCGTGTCCGATCCAGGGCCTCCACCTGAATCCATACTACGAACGCGCCACTGTCACCACTCGGCCAACTCACTTCCACCGTGCGCTCGCGTCGATCAGCGAGATAGGACACGTTGGTGCAATCGGCACGATGAACCGACACCCCGCGCCCCACGGTCACGTAACCCACGATCGGGTCGCCGGGCACAGGCGAGCAACAGCGTGCCAGATGCACGAGCATGTCGTCCTGACCTTCGACCACCACATCGGCCGCCTCGGATGGCCCCTTCCTGCGGGGAGGGCGAAACAAGTCGTCTCCCGTTTCGGGCGCCAGGCGGCGTTGCAGCCTGACCGTGATGGAGTCAATGGAGACATTCCCCTCTCCAAGTGAGGCAACGAGTGCCTCGGCATCCTTCAGACCGAGCTCGGTGGCGATCTCTGACAGATGAGCATCGCGTTCGCCTGGCCCGAGGTCGGGAGCCTCTCTCTTGAACATTGCCTGCATGCGGTCTTTGCCATCGGCGAGAGCTTGATCGCGACGTTGCTTTTGGAACCAATGCTTGATCTTGGCCTTTGCCTTGCTGGTGCGAACGAAGTTGAGCCAGTCACGACTGGGCCCCGAATCAGGTGACTTCGATGTGAGAACCTCAACGATGTCTCCGGACTCGAGTTTGGTCGACAGCGAAACGAGACGCCCGTTGACCTTGGCTCCAACGCAGCGATCCCCCACCTCGGTATGAACGGCGTAGGCGAGGTCTACCGCCGTGGATCCGCGCGGCATCTCTTTGACATCTCCACCCGGGGTAAGCACGAAGACTTCATCTTGATATAGGTCGAGTTTCAGATTGGCGAGGAATTCTTCGGGATCCTCGTCGAGCGCCGGCATCTCAACTGTCAGGTGTTGACCGATGTCACCTTCCTTGTACCGCCAATGAGCTGCGATACCGGCCTCTGCGCGGTTGTGCATTTCCTCCGTCCGGATCTGTACTTCGAGGGGCTTGCCGTCCGACCCGATCACGGTGGTGTGGAGTGATTGATAGAGGTTGATCTTGGGCATTGCGATGTAGTCCTTGAACCGCCCCGTGACCGGCACCCAGTGGCTGTGAACGAGGCCGAGAGCCGCATAGCTGTCGCGTGTCGTCCGAGTAACCACCCGAATACCTATCAGGTCGTGGATGTCCTCGAACGGCCTGTCCTGCTCGATCATCTTCCGGTAGATCGAGTATTGGTGCTTTGGCCGCCCGGTGACCTCGGCTTCGATCCCGGCGTCCCCGAGCATCCCACCAATCTCGATCACCATCTTCTCGATGAACGCCTCGCGTTCCGGGGCCGCGTCGGCAAGCCTTGCCTTGATCTCGGCATTCGGTCCGGGATAGAGGATGGCGAAACAGCGGTCCTCGAACTCGTGCTTGATCTCCTGGGCACCCAGTCTGTGAGCCAACGGGGCATACACGTCGAGTGTCTCGCGGGCAACCCTGATCTGTTTCTCCTCACGGAGCGCGTAAACGGTTCGCAGGTTGTGAAGCCGATCAAACAGCTTGATGATCAAAACCCTCACGTCCTTCGCCATGGCTACGACCATCTTTCGAATCGTCGCTGCTTGAGCCTGCTCCCGATTGGAGTATCGAATCCGATCCAGCTTGGTGACCCCATCGATCAGCCGGGCGATCTCCTCACCGAAGTCCGAGGCGAGCTGATCCAGGGTGAGACCGGTGTCCTCCACCGTGTCGTGAAGGAACGCCGCGGCGACGGTCTCGACGTCCAATCCGTATTGGGCGAGCAGATACGCCACCGTGAGCGGGTGAGAGATGTAGGGGTCACCAGTCTTGCGGTACTGGCCGGCGTGGGCTTCCTTGGCCACATCGTGAGCCCGGCGAAGCAATTCGACGTCGCCATCCGGATGGTGAGCACGGAAGACGTCGAGGACATCGACCAGTTGGGCCGAAGTCCCCTGATCAGTCGTATCGAACGAGGGCATGTAATGGAACGCCGTCGAGCTTTTCGACCCCACCCAGGAAAGCCAATTCGATGAAAACAGCAAAACCGACAACGTCGGCTCCAACGGCTCGAAGAAGACGGACAGCCGCGGCCGCGGTGCCTCCTGTGGCGATCACGTCATCCACCAGCAGAATCTTCTCACCATCGACGACGGCATCCACGTGGACCTCGAGTGCGTCGGTCCCGTACTCGAGGGTGTAGTCCTCGCGCATGGTCTCGTGAGGCAGTTTCCCCGGCTTCCTCACCGGGATGAAGCCGGCGTCCAGACGATCGGCAACCGGTGTCGCCAGGGTGAAGCCGCGAGCCTCTATACCGGCGACCTTGGAGACGCCGGATCTCTTGTGGGGCTCGGCGAGGGCGTCCAAGAGGACGGACAGGGCCTTCCCGTCGCCGAGAACTGGTGTGATGTCCTTGAAGACGACTCCTGGTTCGGGAAAGTCGGGGATGTCGCGAATGAGAGCAATCAGGCGGTCCACGCCCATGAGTCTAAGACCGGATCAGCGCATTCCCGCTCTGGAGCGGCTGGAAGACTTCTTTGCCCGCTGCTGCCAATCGGGTTCCCTCTCTTTCCAGATGGCGAGAAGGGGCGCAGCAACGAATATGGACGAGTAGGTGCCCGCGGCTATTCCGACGAAGAGCGCTAGTGCAAAGTCACGCAGGGTCGAAGCACCGAGGATGAACGAGCCGACAAACAGGATGCTTCCCACCGGCAGCAAGGAGGTGAGCGAAGTCACCAGAGATCTGGCCAGCACAGAGTTCATTGCCTCGTTGACGATCTCGCTGTAGGACTTCTTCTCCTCGATCTCGACGAGCTCTTCGACCTTGTCGAACACGACCACCGTGTCGTACAAGGAGTACCCGAGTATCACCAGGATGGCGACCACCGTGGCCGGAGTCACCGGGAACCCGGTGAGCGCGTAGACACCGAGTGTTATCAGCAGGTCATGAAAGAGGGCGACGAGACCGGCGGCGGCCATCTTGAACTCGAGGCGCCAGCTGATGAAGAGAACAACTGCACCGAGGAAGACCCCCAGAGCGATGAGAGCACGTCTGGCGACGAGGGCCCCGAACGACGGCCCGACCGCCTCGATGGAGATGTCCGCTCGGTCGCTCCCCGTCACCGAGGCGAAGGCAGCGGCCGCCTCGATCTCGGATGCCTGGTCGAGGACTGGAGTGGCTACCCGAACCGCCTCACCATCGTCGAGCAACTGGATCGTGGCGTCCTCGACTCCGACAGCCTCGAGTGCGTCTCTTATCTCCGACACGTCCGCTCCGGCCGGGTTGGGAGCCTGCATGCCCAGCCCACCGACGAATTCGATCCCGAGATTGAGTTGTCGGACGCCGAGGCTGCCGAGGGCGATCACCAGAAGCACCGCTGAGATGGTGAACCATCGCTTGCGGTTGCCAACGAAGTCGATTTCCGTTTCACCTCTGTTCAACCGGCTCCAGAGGCTCACCGGGCCGCCCCCTTGATGCTGAACCAACCACCCGAGCCCAGGGAAGTATTGGCAAGAATCCCGACAGCCCGTCGCGTGTACGCCTTGGCAAGTATCAGGTCGAGGACCGTGGCCAAACCGAGTGCCACCGCAAAGCCCTTGACCGCGCCGACTGCGAGGGCCCACAGCAACACGGCTGCCAGCAGCGAAACAGTATCGGCGGTGACGATTGTCCGGTAGGCAAGGCGGAACCCCTCCTCGGCTGCCTCATCAACGTCATATCCGTCGCGTATCTTCTCTTTGAGCCGTTCATAGAAAACGATATAGCTGTCAGCGGTGATTCCGACCGAGACGATGATGCCGGTGACGCCCGCCAGCGTCAGCGTCAGGCCCGACAACTCACCGAGCAGACCGAACAGGGCGAGTAGAAGCGAGCCGAAGACGGTGAGACCGACGATGGCTAACAGACCCAGCGACCGGTAGATGAAAAGCAGCACGATTGCCACCAATCCGAGTCCAAGCAGACCGGCAATGACACCGGCCTGGAGCGAGTCACTGCCCAGCGTGGCGGAAACTTTCTGGACTGCCGAGATTTCGAATGCGACCGGTAGCGAGCCGTACCGGAGAACGACAGCCAGATCGTTGGCCTCCTGTTGTGAGTCCTCACTGACTCCGACGGAGATCGAGGCCTGTCCGCCGGTGATACCGCCCTCGGGAATGACCTGCGGAGCCGAGATCACCAGACCGTCGAGGACAATGGCAATTTGTCGTCGCGGGTCGCCCAAAGGAAACGTCGCAGCCTCCGCGGTCAACTGAGCGAAAAGGTCGCCGCCCTCACCCGTCAGGTCGAGACTGACCGCCCAACTGGCCGATTGTGCCTCAAAGACAGGACTGGCATCGGCGACATCTTCACCGACCATGCCGGCCGGTCCCACCAACAAAACCTGAGACCCGAAGTCGGCCGGGTAGAGAACAAACGCGTTGTCGTTGATGTCGTCTTTGATGGTGAGCCCGGTCTCGTTGTCGATTCCCGGCGTGTTGGTGCCGCGCTGGGGGCCGAACTCCCCCGGAATGACCGCCAGAACGGGCCGAAAGGAGAGATCTCCGGTCTGACCGACCGCCTCGATGGCTCTCTGCTCGTCCTCGACACCGGGTAGCTGGACGACAACTGTGCTGTTGCCGGAGATGGCGATATCTGGCTCCTGCACATCACCGAAAGTCTCGATCCGACGGGTCATGATGTCGACAGAGACCTCGATGAGCTCCGGATCGGTGCCCTCGGGCGCCGTCAGAACCACCGCAGTGCCGCCTTGCAGGTCGAGACCCAGGCGAGGTGTGAAGCCCAAGGCGATGGTGGCTGCCAGTCCTCCCCACGCAATGGCGAGGACAACGACAAGCCCGACGACGCGTCGGGTCACGTCAGGCTTCGTCCCCTACGCGACCGCCGATGGCGCGTCGGGAAACTCGAAGCCGGCCCTCCTCAACACCGAGAACAACGCTGTCATCGTCGAGAGAGACGACGGTGCCATGAATGCCACCGATGGTGCGGACCTCATGCCCGATCTCGAGCGATTGGGAAAGCTCCTTCTGCTTTTTGGTCCGATTCCTCTGCGGTCTGATGATCAGGAAGTAAAAGACACCGATCATCAGGCCTAAGAAGATCAACGAACCGGCGCCTCCGAATCCTCCGGATTCCTGGGCGAACACGACAAAACTCACGGTTCCTCCGTGGATGGCTGGAAAACGGGAGGTTAGGCCGAAAAATGGCTCTACGACGAACCATGTCGGCGTGTCATCCAGGTGGGGGTGAATGTCGGCGACCTTGCCGACAGAGACTAGAGCAGGGTTCCCTGGGGCGTCTCGGGACGCTCGATCCCTAGATGGGCATACGCATGCTCGGTGGCAACCCGACCCTGTGGTGTCCGCTTGATCAGACCCGATTGGAGCAGGAACGGCTCGTAAGCATCTTCGACGGTTTCGGGTTCTTCGGCGACCGCAATCGAGAGAGTGGAGAGCCCCACGGGACCTCCGCTGAACCGGTCGATGATGGCGAGGAGAATCGCCCGATCGACTTTATCGAGACCGAGATCGTCCACCTCGAACACGGTAAGCGCCTCCTCTGCCACGCTGAGCTCGATAAACCCCGAGGCTCTGGCCACGGCGTAATCCCGAACCCGGGCGAGAAGGCGGTTAGCGATGCGTGGCGTCCGACGGCTCCGGACTGAGATCAGCTCGGCCGCCGCCTCGTCGATCTTCACATTGATGATCTCCGCCGAGCGACGAATGATCACGGCGAGCTCGTCGGGCTCGTAGAAGTCGAGTTTCTCCTCGATACCGAACCGGTCGCGAAGAGGCGCCGTGACCTTGCCCTTACGGGTGGTGGCGCCGACCAGGGTGAAACGAGGGAGATCGATGCGGATTGACTGGGCGGTGGGCCCTTTTCCCAGGACCACATCGAGCTGGAAGTCCTCCATGGCCGGGTAGAGGATCTCCTCTACCGCCCGAGGCAGACGATGGATCTCATCGATGAAGAACACGTCTTGTGGCTGGAGATTGGAAAGTATTGCTGCCAGATCGCCCGGTCGTTCCAGAGCGGGACCCGATGTCACCCGGATCGCAACACCTTTCTCGGCAGCGATGATCGAGGCCAGGGTGGTCTTGCCCAGACCAGGAGGACCGGAGAAGAGAACGTGATCGAGAGGTCGGCCTTCCTTGGTGGCGGCTTCGAGGGAGATCCGGAGCCGGTTCTTGACTTTGGCTTGCCCGATGAACTCGTCGAGGTCTCTCGGTCGAAGCGAGAGCTCCTCTTCGTTCTCGATCGTCGAGCTGAGCAGACTGTCCTCACGCATGTCTACTGACTCCCCAGGCTTTGGAGGGCGGCCTTGATCTGCACGTCGAGCGGATCGTTCGGATCAACCGAGCTGATCACCATGTTTATCTCGGCTGTTGTGTACCCCAGGCCTTCGAGGGCCTGGCGCACCGACCCCAGCTCGCTGCCACGGGTCATCTCGAACTCTCTTCCGGCGAGCTTTGGAGCGAGCTCGAGGACGATTTTCTGAGCACCTCGCTTGCCGACTCCGGGGGCGAGCGTGAGGGTGTCGGGATCTTCGGAGACGATGGCCCGGATCACTTCTTCGGCGGCTATCGAACCCAGGATCGCCATGGCGACTTTGGGCCCGACTCCGCTCGCGGTGAGGAGGATGCGGAACAGGTCTCGATCCGACTCGGATGCGAAGCCGTAGAGACTCATCTCGACGTCCCGCACATGAGTGTGGGTATGGACGACGATCTCTTCACCAACTCCGGGCAAGGAGCCAAGATCGCGCGGCGTTACCTGGACTTCGTATCCGACGCCATTGACATCAATGGTGACGACAGTGTCCTGGCTGGAGACATACATCCCGCGCAGACGTCCGATCATCGGCTCACCCGCAACGGCGCGACACGAAGGTGACAGAGTGCAATCGCCAGCGCATCGGCGGCGTCCGCTGGTTTGGGCGCTTCTTCGAGACGGAGCAGACGGGCCACCATTTGCTGAACCTGGGCCTTATTGGCGGAGCCATCGCCGGTGACTGCCGATTTGATGGTGGTGGGCACATACTCGTGGACGGCCAGTCCTGCCTCGGCTGCGGCGAGGAGCACAACCCCCGAGGCGCGACCAACGGAGATGGCCGTTTGGAGGTTTCGATTGGTAAAGACGGTCTCGAGGGCAATCACCTCTGGTTCTGCGTCGCTGATCACCTGGGTGAGACCACGATGGAGCTCGGCAAGACGTCTGGGAACCTCGAGATCGGTGCTGGTGCGAATCACACCTGCCAGGAGAGCCTTGGGCGGATGAGGGCCCTCGACCAGACCGTATCCGGTTGCCGAGAGGCCGGGATCGATACCCAAAACGAACATATGTTCTATCACAGTAGTCGGACTGGTTCGGTTGGACTGTCTTCATCTTCTGCTCTCCTGAGCGGGGGCGGCTGCCCCTAGGTTGGTCGGGTGTCGACGAGGGCGGCGAGTCGGGGATGTAACCCTGGTTGGGGTTTGGGGTAGAGGGTCCAGTCGGGTTTGCGGAATT
>JAPUJM010000117.1 GCA_027296205.1 Actinomycetota bacterium | reverse complement strand
ATCTCGTCTCCGATTTCGAAACCGGCAACCCCTTCCCCGACGGCGTCGACCACTCCTGCGGCGTCGGCACCACCGGTGTGGGGCAGATGTTTGGGGGCGGGCATCCCCATCGCCACCCAGATGTCCAGGTGGTTGAGTCCGGAGTTCTTGATCTTGATCCTGACCTCACCGGCCCCGGGCTCGGGCTCTTCGACATCGTTGAGCGCGTAGGAGTCGATCCCCTCGGTATCGGATAGCTGCCAGGCCTTCATGCCAGCGAGAGTAGCGTGGGACAAAGCCGCTCCGAGGAGAGAGATTGGCGATCGAGATCCCGACGGACCAGGACGTTCACACCACTTCACTCAAGGTCAGGTTCTACGAGCTTGATCCCTACGACCACGTCAATCACACCAACTATTTCTCCTACTTCGAGACTGCTCGCATCGAGTACCTGACGGACAAGGGCTGGGGTCTCATGGTTCTCAAGAAGCAGGGCCTCCAGCTGGTGGTGGTTGAGATACACGCCCGGTTCCTTGCTGCAGCCGGTTATGGCGAGGAACTCACCATCCATACCTGGGTGGAGCAGGCCGGCCGGGTGAAGTCGACCTGGCAGCAGCGAATGGTGCGCGGTGATGAGGAGGTCGCCCGTCTCACGGTCCTTTTTGCCGCCACCGACCTCCAGGGCAAGCCTCGTCGCATGCCCGACGAGTTCACCAGCTTGTTCTCCTAGCCACACGCAAACTCTCACCTGGGCTTCACGGGTTCCTAACAACTGGGTTGGAGACTTGAGTCCAAGTTGCCAGAAACAGGAGAAAGAAACATGCGTAGCAAGATCATCACGGCACTCGTAGCCGGAGGCCTTCTTGTCGGGGCCGGATTCGCCACATCCGTCATATCAGCGCCGGGCACCGCCTCCGCTCAGGAGGACAGCACCGACACTGATCAAGAGAGAAAAGGCCCGTTTCATCGCGGATTCGAGTTTCTCTCCGGGGTCCTCGAGGACCTCGTCGAAGAAAACACCATCAGCCAGGACGACGCCGATGCCGTGCTCAACGCCGTCGAGGAGAAGGCTGAGGAGCTCAGGGCCGAGCGCGAGGCGACGCGAGAGCTGATCAAGGGCTTTCTCGAGGACGACGTGATCACCGAAGCCGAAGCCTCCCAGCTTCCCGACGACCACCCGATCTTCAGTGAGAGGCTCGATGAGGCCTGGGAAGACGGTGAGCTGACTTTGGAGGAGCTTCGCCAGGCGAGGCGCCATCATCGTGGTCACAGGGCCAATGCCGAGACAGAGAACTCCGATGCCCAGACAAACAACATAAGCGCCTGAGAGGAGCCCACTCGCTCACACTTCGCTCAGGTAGAGAAAGACCCCCTCTCCTCCCAGGGGGTCTTCTCGCGTCAGCCCAGGAACTCGGCAACCCATTCATCTGCCGGGTTGGCGAGGATTTCGTCGACATGGCCAGTCTGTACGATCGACCCCTCCCGCATGATGGCCAGACGGTCGGCCAGGGCCGACGCCTCGTCCCGGTCGTGAGTGACAATGACAGCGGTGACACCGCGTTCGTCGAGGACTCGGCGTGTGTCGAGAACGAGTCGCTGACGGAGGTTTCGGTCGAGAGCCCCGAGGGGCTCGTCCAACATCACTAGTCGCGGCTTGGGCGCCAATGTCCGCGCCAGCGCGACTCGCTGCTTCTCACCGCCGGACAGGGAGTCGATTGGACGACTCTCAAAGCCATCGAGGCCGACCCACACCAGAGCCTTGGTCACTTCCTCGTTGATGTTGTCGTGTCCGGCCATCTTCAGCCCGAATCCGACATTCCCGGCAACATCCATGTGGGGGAAGAGGGCATAACCCTGGAACATCAGTCCGAACCGACGTAGATGACTCGGTACTCCGATGATCGATCGGCCGTCCCACGTGATGTCGCCGGACTGAATCTCGAGCAGACCTGTCACCGCGCGCAACAAAGTGGTCTTACCGGATCCCGAGGGTCCGAGCACGGCCACGATCTCACCGTCGGCGACGCTCAGCGACGTCTCTTTCAGCACCGGCGCGTCACCAAGTGTCACGTTGATTGTGTCTACTCCGAGCATCAGAACCTGCCGACCTCGCCAACCTGGGCACGGTCGATCCACATGACGATTCCTGCGGTGAGGGCGGCGAGGACGACCGCCATCGCCATCGCCATGCCAAATGATGTCTCGCCGGGGCGACCAAGCAGTCGGAAGATCATGGTTGGGATCGTCGGCGTGTTCGGTCGCGCGACAAAAGAGGTGGCACCGAACTCGCCGAGGGAGACGACGAAGGCGAACGCGGCCCCCACAAGGACAGCCCTGCTGACGATCGGAAGGTCGATCTCTCTCCAAACCCGGGAGGGGGAGGCGCCCAGCACCGACGCCGCCTCTCGTGTTTCGGCGGGTATCGACCTCAGCGTCGGAACGGTCGAGCGGACCACGAAGGGCACGGCCACCAGGGCGTGAGCAATGGGTATCAGCCACAACGATGCTCGCAGATCGACCGGCCAGCCGAGGGCGACGATGAAGCCGAACCCGATGGTCACCGCCGATGTTCCCAGAGGCAGCATCAGGGTGAGGTCGAACCATCTCGAAAGAGATCCCCGACGCCCGGTGATCACGGCGGCCGCCATCACACCAACCAGGGTGGCGATGCCCATGGCGATGAAGGCGAAAAGAAGACTGTTCCCCACGGCGGAAATCGGACGTCCCACCACGGGATCCGATTCAAACAGGCTTCGATAGAACTCACCGGAGAATGACCGGGTCACCAACGCGAGCAGAGGTATGGAGAGTGCGCCGATCGTCGTCAAAACCGACAGGGCCACCAGGGCGCGGGCGGGCCCGATTGGAGCCCGGCGGTTGGAGGCACTCTCCAACGTCCACGTGACCGTCTTTCTCTCTTGATACCTCGAGTAGGCGTATAGGGCGCCGGTGACACCGACCAACTGGACGATCGCCAAGGTGGCAGCGAGCGGCAGGTCGAACAGAGTGACCGCCTGCCGATAGATCTCAACCTCGAGGGTCGCAAACTCAAAGCCCCCGAGGATCAGGACAACGCCGAACGATGTGAACGTGAAGAGGAAGACGATCGACGCGGCGGCGGCAATCGCTGGTTTCAGGAGGGGGAGAGTGACCCGACGAAAAACTTGCCAACTGGTTGCTCCGAGGACGTGGGCAGCCTCCTCGAGTTGGGGATCGATTCGAGACCAAAGGGTCGACACCGTTCTGACGACGACCGCGATATTGAAGAAGACGTGGGCGGCGAGGATTGCCCAGATCGAGTCGCCAAACCCGAGTGAGACAAAAGCGGTGCCCACCACAACGGTGGGGAGCACGAATGGCACCGTGATCAGGGCGGTGGCCAACCGCCGTCCCCGGAACTCGTATGTGGAGACGGCCCAGGTGAGAGGCGCCGCGGCGACGAGGGTCAAGATCGTCGAGAGGGTGGCCTGCCACAACGTGAACCCGGCGATGCGGAGCAGCCGGGCATCCAGACCACTGGCACCGACGTCGAGTTCCGCCAGTCCGAGCCCGAGGATGCGGGCAACCGGATAGATGAAGAAGTATCCGATGAAGACCGCGGGGACGGCAGCGACCGCCACCCATCCCCAGCGGATCCGCGTCATCAGCCCTCCATCACCACGATCCACTCATTGATCCACCTGTCCCGATTCTCGGCGATATAGCCGGCGGAGAAACGCGCCGGATCTTCGGGGACGATCGCGTGGTCAACGAATACCTGGGGAAGTTCAGCGTCCTGGTTTGCGGGGAAGACGAACCAGGTAAGGGGGATCGTCTCCTGGAACCCGACTGAGAGCATGTAATCGACCAATTTGGCGGCGGCTTCGGGGAAGTCGGTCCCGGCGAGGACCCCGGCGTACTCCACCTGCCGGTAGCAGCCGGCCTCGATCACTCCTGTCGGAGCGGTGTCGGTTGGCTCTTCGGCGAATATCACTTCCGCCGGGGGAGATGACGCATAAGACACCACCATCGAGCTCTGGCCCCCGTATCGGAAGAAGTCGCCGTAATAGGCGGAGTTCCAGTCGGTGGCGACGTTGACTCCGGCTCGTCTCAAGTCGGCCCAGTAGTCGAGCCAGCCTTCCTCACCGAACTCAAAGATGGTCGCCAGCATGAAGGCGAGGCCCGGCGACGACGTTGCCGGGTGTTCCACGGTGAGGTGGCTCGCATATAGGTTGGCCCTCAGATCGGCCAGGTCGTCGGGAACTGCCAGGCTGGTCGATTCAAACCACGACTTGTCGTAGTTGATGCACACATCTCCGAAGTCGATCGGGGTGACCCGGTGCTTCCGGTCGACAAGATCGGGGGCAACTCGGCCGATGTCCTTGGCCTTGTGGATCAGGAAGATCTCCTCATCGAGAGCGCGGGACAGAAACGTGTCGTCGACACCGAACAGAACGTCGGCCAGGGGGTTGTCCTTGGTGAGGATGGCTTGGTTGACCATCAAGCCGGCGTCTCCCGCGGCGATGACTTTCACCTCGATCCCCGTTTCCTGGGTGAAGGGGGCGAAGGTGGCGTCGGTCACTCCTCCGGCGAAGGAATCGTGAGCCATGAGAGTGATGGTTTGTGGGCTTTCCTCGGAGGCACCGCTGGAGCAGGCAGCAAGGACCAACGCCAGGGCCATGACGGCACCGACTGTCGTTTGAGTACGGCTCATCGTCTCCTTCCTCGTTGGGAGCGATGAGGCTGAGGTTCCCTGCGCCGGCATTACCCGGGTCAGGTTCGGTCGGTCGGAGCCTTTTGAGGCCCCCTCTCAGCCCGGTGCTACCGAGCTCCCGTCTTTCGAGAGTTTACCCCAACCTTTTGTGAAGATCTACGCGGCTTATGCCCGCGTAGATCTTCACAAAACGGTCATGTGACCGGGGAAATGGCGATGACGATGTTATGGCCGCCAAAGCCGAAGGAGTTGGAGAGTGTCGGTCCCGGGTCCCATGGCCGGGGCTCCCGAACGATGTCATGCAGCGCGATAGCGGGGTCTTGATCATTCAATCCCACGTTGGGAGGCAGCTCTTTGCGACGGATCGCTTCGACGACGATGGCCGCTTCGATCGACCCGGAGGCACCAAGGCCATGGCCGGTCGTACCTTTGATCGACGAGACCGCTGGCTGGTCCTCACCAAAGACGCGGGCGATCACGGCACTTTCGGTGACGTCATTGAGTTCGGTGCCGGTGCCGTGGGCGTTGATGTATGAGATATCCGAGGGGTCCAGACCGGCGTCCTCCAGGGCCAATCGAACAGCCCGTTCGGCACCCTCACCCTCAGGATGGGGTGCAGTGATGTGATGGGCGTCCGCAGTGGAAGCCGCTCCTACGATCTCGGCGATCGGGGCAGCCCCTCTCGCCTCGGCGACCTCTGCTGCCTCGAGAATGAGGATCGCCGCCCCCTCTCCCATGACAAACCCGTCACGGTCGACATCGAATGGCCGGGCGAAGCCC
>JAPUJM010000116.1 GCA_027296205.1 Actinomycetota bacterium | reverse complement strand
AATCGGACGAACTGTTCGTCTAGCACGACCACCGACTGCCCGATCATCAGAGGTAGCGCAAGAATCAGATACTCCCCGACGGACGACTCACCCCTGACCGGACGCATGAGCCAGGTTCCGGTGCGGCGAGCTCCTACCCATTGCAGACCGAAGTTGCCCACGGCCGAACCAATGACGGCGCCCCAGAGGAACGACTCAGGCGACGGATCGCCAACCGCCGCCCCGATCAAGCCACCGGCGATGATCCCCACGTTGTAGATGAGAGGGGCGAGAGCCGGGTAAACGAATCTGCGGTGGGTGTATTGCACGGCCATCAGCAGTGCTCCCACCACCAGGAACACCTGGGCGGGCAGGACCAGGCGCGTCATCGAAACCAGACGGTCGTGATTCTCGATGACTTCGGGGAAGACCAGCGAGACAAGTTGGTCGGCAAACACCCACATCAGGAGGGTGAGGGCAACGATCGCAACACCGATGAACCGGAACACGGAAGTGAACGCCCGGCTGGCCCCGTCCGAATCGCCTCGCTCGAGGTGACGACTGAGTATTGGGATCAGCGTGATCGTCAGGTAGGCGCCTGCCAACAGATAGTTGAGGAAGTCGGGGAGCGTGAATGCCTGCCGGTAGAGGTCACCCTCGGAGTTGACACCGATCAGTCCCGCAAGGAGCGCCTCCCGGCCCAGACCGAGAAGGCGGGACAGCAAGACACTCGCGGCCACGACCGCAGCGGCGGCCCCCATTCGGAGCGGACGGCTCATGTCCCTTCTGCGTGACTCCGCAACTCGTCGACCGTCGAGTCGGGTACCACGAGGTCGCCGTATCCAGAGCCGAGGTCGAGACCCTGCTTGTAGGTTCCGTGATAGTCGCTGCCACCCGAGGGAATCAGCCCAAAACGACGGGCCAGGTCGGCATAACCCTCCCTCTCATGACGGTGGTAGCTGGAGTAGATCGCCTCGAGTCCGACGAGACCCGCCTCCCGAAGTCGATTGAGCATGTCGGCCATGTCCGCAGCTCGGCTGATTCCGAGGGTGTGAGGATGGGCCAAGATGGGCACGGCCCCCGATTGTCGCGCCAGGGCAATGCCGTCTTCAGGATTCAGCAGTGGCCTGCTCACATAGGCCGGTTTGTTGTTGCTCAGCCATTCGGCGAATGCGGTGTCGACATCCGGCACGTACCCTTTGCTGACCATGACCGCGGCGATGTGTGGCCTTCCGACACTTCCTCCCCCAGCCTGCTGCTGGACTTCGGAGATGTCGATTGGCATACCGGCATCAGTGAGGATCTTCACGATTCGGTCGTTACGTTGCTCCCGGCCGCCCTGGAGCGATTCGAGCCGGTCCTGAAGGGGACCGAACCCCGGCTCTAGCCAGAGAACCACCAGGTGCAATCCCCCGCCGTCGTGTCTGAGTGATAACTCGGTTCCCGGGATGAGCTCGAGTTCCGTCCCGGAGGCGGCCCTTCTCGCGTCGGCGACCCCTTCTAGGGTGTCGTGATCGGTGAGGGCGAGGGCGCTGAGACCCTTTTCGAGGGCGAGTTCCACGAGGCGGGCTGACTTGTCAGAGCCATCCGAGGCAATGGAGTGGGAGTGAAGGTCTACGGCCATGGGCTAGTCAGACCCGATGATGGCTGCCGGGACCGTCAAGAATCGGTTACGTCGATGGTTACCGACTCGATGTACACCGTCTCGAGAGGCAGGCTCTCCTCGACCGAGCCCGGCGACACGCCCGTGGGGACTGCAGCGATTCTCTCCAGTGTGTCCTGGCCGGACACCACCTCGCCGAGGACGTTGAAGCTGGTCGTCAGATGTTGTGCATTGTCCCCGATGACGAAGAAGAACTGTGAGCCGGTGCTCCGGGCGCCACGGTTGGCCATTGCCACCGAGCCCACTTCGTAGACGAAGTCGGGCGCGGTCGGGAACTCGTCGGCGATGATGTACCCGGGTCCACCAGTCCCGTTCGCTTCCGGGTCGCCTCCCTGGATGACGAACCCTTCAGCGATGCGGTGAAATACCTGCCCGTCGAAAAACCCTTCGCGGGCTAGAAACACAAAGGAGTTCACAGTCTCCGGGGAACTTGCGGGATCGAGCTCCATGACTATGTCCCCACAGGAGGTAGTCATTGTGGCGGTTACTTTGCCGGTCGAGGTGATATCGCTTTGCTGCTCCGGTGCTTCGAATGACATGACTGTCTCCGGGGGAGGTTGATCTGCATCGCATGCGGTCGGCCGGGCCCGGAAACCTTCATAGGAGCTCGGGAGGGCTTCGCTATCCCCTGCGAAAATGCCGCTGAAAGCGAAGACGGCCACCACGACGAGACCGAAAATCAGGGCTGTGCCGAGACGCCGAAAGAGCTCCTTGCGGGCCGCCTGCTTCTTCTCGGTCTGACGCTTTTCGGCGCGCTGCTCCTTCTGACGTTGTCTACGGTCGGACATGGCTGCGCGACTCTAGGCCGGATACGTGCCCAAACTCCGGGGCAATGGTTCGTGTTGGGAGCCTCGAGCATCCAAACTGTTGGTGTCATGTCGGTGGTAGTGCAGAAGTACGGGGGATCCTCGGTCGCCGAACCGTCTCGTATCCAGGCGGTGGCAGATCGCGTCCGGGATACGCGCGCGTCCGGGCACAAACTCGTTGTCGTGGTTTCGGCGATGGGCCAAACCACCGATCGTCTGGTTTCTCTTGCTTCTGAGATCACTTCGGATCCCACGCCGCGCGAGATGGACATGCTCTTGACGGCCGGTGAGCGGATCACCATGGCGCTTCTTGCCATGGCCTTGCATGACCGCGGCATCGATGCCGTCAGCTACACCGGATCGCAGGCGGGCATCCTCACCGACTCCTCACATGGCGAAGCACGAATAACCGAGATCACCGCGGAGCGGGTGAGGGAGTCCATTTCTGAGGGCAAGGTGGTCATCGTTGCGGGCTTTCAGGGAGTAGATCCTGACAGCCGTGAGATAACGACGCTTGGTCGGGGTGGGTCGGACACCACGGCCGTGGCTCTGGCAGCGAGCCTCGATGCCGAGGTTTGCGAGATCCTTACCGATGTCGGAGGGGTGTTCAGCGCCGACCCCCGGGTGGTCTCCGACGCGCGGAAGCTCGAGGCGGTCAGTTATGAGGACATGCTGGTATTGGCCGGGGGAGGGGCTTCGATCCTCATGCCGCACTCCGTCGAACATGCTCGAGCAAACGGGGTTCGCGTCCATGTGAGATCCTCGTTCAGCGACGAGCCGGGCACATGGGTGGTCGCGGAGACTCCGGGACGAGAGGTGGTCGGGATCGCCACCGATTCCGAAGGTGAAGCGGGTGTGATCACGATTGTTGGAAGCAGAGCGGCCAGAGTGACGTCGAGAGTCGAAGATGCCCTCAGTGACTCGGGCATCGCGTCGTCTGTCCTGAGCACGGGTGACCGATTCGCCCGTCTCGAGGTTCCCATCGAACGAATCGATGACGCCGTTCGTTCTAGTCACTACGAGCTGTTCGGATCGGAGGCCACACCTTGACCAAAGTCGCCATCGTCGGTGCAACCGGGGCTGTGGGGAGGACCATGCTCTCCATCCTGGAGGAGCGGGACGGGTTGGCGTCAAACATCAGGTTGATGGCGTCGCATCGCTCGGCCGGGCAGACCGTTTCGACCCGATGGGGCGAGATTGAGGTGGAAGACCTGGCTGGGGCCGATCCATCAGGAATCGACATTGCCCTCTTCTCAGCCGGAGGCGACCGATCGCTCGAGCACGCCAGACGCTTCGTTGAGAGTGGGTCGGTAGTGATCGACAACTCGTCGGCGTTCCGGATGGACCCGGACGTTCCTTTGGTGGTCGCGCAGGTGAATGATGAGGCGGCCGGGCAGCACAAGGGGATCATCGCCAATCCCAACTGCACGACCATGACCCTGATGATGGCCGCCGCGCCATTGCACGAGGCAGCCGGTCTCACCTCGATCGTGGCGGCGTCGTATCAGTCGGTTTCCGGTTCGGGCCAGCATGGAGTGGAGGAGTTGATGACCCAAAACCGGCGTCTGGAGTCAGGTCTGGAAGAGATGATGCAAGGAGGATGGACCGATCCAGAGCCCGAGTTGTATCAACGGCCCATCGGCTACAACGTCCTCCCGTTTGCCGGATCGGAGGTAGAGGGCGGTTACACCGACGAAGAGATGAAGTTGGTCCGCGAGTCTCGCAAGATCCTCGACATTCCCGATTTGGCGGTGGAGCCGACCTGCGTGCGGGTGCCGGTGCTGGTGGGCCATGGGGTGGCGGCGACACTCCGCTTCGAGAGACCGCTGAACGCCGACGAGGCTGCATCGATTCTCGGGTCGGCGCCGGGGTTGTCTGTTTGGAAAGACATGACACCGACTCCCCTGGACAGTGCTGGGCTCGATGAGGTCCTGGTCGGGCGGATCCGGGAGACTCTGGGTGCGCCCGGTGGGATCAATCTTTGGGTTGTGGGGGACAATCTGCGCAAGGGTGCTGCCTTGAACGCCGTCCAGATCGCCGAACTGCTCGTTTAGGGCCGGTCAGCGAGTGGGCGTCTCACAATGTGACGCCTAGCATTGCCAACCAGATCGGGACGTGGCGCAGCTTGGTAGCGCGCAGCGTTCGGGACGCTGAGGTCGTCGGTTCGAATCCGGCCGTCCCGACTACAGAAACACCAGGTCAGGGCCCTCCGCAAGGGCGGCCCTTGGTGTTTGGTTCCAGCCCTGTAGAGAGCAAACAGTGACGGAGCAGTCTGTTGGACAAGAGCTGGGCTCCGTACTGCGACGCCATCTTCTCCGAAATCGGCTTCGAGGTCGAGTCTCGCGCAGAATTGGCGGTGGTCCACTTTGAATCCGGGGTGTCGCGTATCGGGAGGGCTGATCTTGAGCGAGGCGACTTCACGGTTTATGGGCGTGACCAGAGTTGGCCCGGAAACCGTTGAACACGCGGCCGGGGGGTGTCGCGAGGAATGCTGAGAGTCTCACGCTGGAGTTCGGGATTTCTGAAGCCTTTGAAAACCGGCTGAGGCGCCGAGAGCAACGCATTCGGGCGGGGGATCACGTTTGCCTCCAGATCGAAAGTGGGACGCATCGTGGGGTGCCCTTGCGTCGTATGTCGTCGACCACGCGGCACCGATCGAGATCGCTCCTTTCCAGATCGCCCCGAATCCAGGACCATCGGCAGCAGGTCCAGGCTATGTAGCCCTCCGAACCGGGCTAGGGTTCACCTTCGCCTGGCGCCTATCCAGACATTCGTGAACGTCAAGACCGTGTCACCCTTCAGCTTCGTCGCCCATACCTACAACCTAATGGGCACTATCCGGTGGACCGAGCGCCGTCCAGCCCTGGAGCGTTTCTTCCGACTTCATCGCCCCGACGTCCTCTGCGTCCAGGAGCTGAGCCCTGAGGCAAGCGAGCTCATCATCGGGACTCTCCCCGAGATGAGCAGAGTCGACGACCCGCTCGACGCATGGACTCATGAAGGCAACATCTTCTGGAACGTAGACCTGTTTGACGACGTGGAACACGGGACCGTTGATATCAATATTCTCGAGCAATCCCGCTTCTTGTTTTGGGTCCGGTTGTTGGTCGAGGGCACTGGGTCGACGATCCTCGTCGCCAGTGCCCACTTCGACTGGATCGGCAACACCAAGGAGTTGACCGAGCGCGTCAACGTACGGGTGGAGCAAGCGGAGCGAACCGTGCAAGCTCTCGATGGCCTGGCCCACGCCGAGGAGCCGGTGTTGTTCATGGGTGATCTCAACGACGACTGGCACCCGCTGGCTGTGTTGGGGGAGGCAGGATTTGCCGACTCGTTCAGGGCCCTCGGCCGGGAACCGGTGCCGACACATCCGGCTCCACCCATGAAAAGCGGGTATCCGCCGCGAACCCACGACTGGATGCTGCACCGGGGCCCGATCCGCCCGCTTCTGACTGCCGTTATCGACGCCTACGTCGGTGTTCTGCCGGGTTCGGATCACCGGCCGGTGGCGACCACCTATCGAATCGAGACTCGGCAGCGATTGGGAAGCTCCGA
>JAPUJM010000115.1 GCA_027296205.1 Actinomycetota bacterium | reverse complement strand
CCAGTGGCGCCCTCCGGCAGCCCTGAGTGCTGACCCCGGTCACGATTTCCGAACTGACACTGACCCGCCCATAACGCGCATGCGCGCGCAGGATGAACTGTCAATCACTGCGCACTAGATCCGGCAATATCGGACACTCCTGTAAGCCGCTTCTTGCCGCTCAATGTGGAATCGTCCCTTGAATCGCGCAGCACTTGGAACGGCTGGCCGGGACAAAGAACATGAGATTGATTCTTGTTCCAGCTGTGTTCCGGCAGACGAAGCAAAACGATGGCAATGACGACAGTCAAAATCCCATGCCACCATTGAGAATCCAGCCAAAACTCCGACAGGGTAAGACCCCCTGATCTTGACTGGCAGTCAAGAGGTCGCGGGTTGGGTCCGATCGGTTCACCTTGGTTGAGAACCAGGCGGCCGACAGTGGTCGCCTAGCATCGCCCGGCTGGCGGGCTAGTCCCTCCAGGAACATTGGCGCACGTTGGGGCAACGGGCAGTGCCGTCATCTGAGGTCGCGAGAGTCGGTGTCGCTGACCCTCCCCACAGGCCAAGGTGTCCGCCCTGTGAACGCACTCATCCGTGCCGTTCACGAGCATTCGTTCGAATGGGCGTTATCGACCAGATTGGGTGAACTGTCCGTTGGACGCCGTCCACAAGGTTCGACGCAGGCGGGATCTCCACCGTGTCCATCGTCGCTTGGCCGAACACCATCCCGGCCACGAGGATCAGGTGGAGGCCGTTTGCGGCCGTGATGGGGGCTCGTATGCAGTGACCTCGAACACCTCCGTTCGCTGGTCGTCACCGAGGAAGCCGGTCCCCAGGATGCGGCTCACGACGTCTTGATACAGCTCGGATGCCTCGGCGTCTTCGATGTGCTGCTCTGAATCCCAAAAGGTTTGAGTGATCCAAGTCGAACCCGCCGCGCCATGAACGAACCCAAGACAGCCGGGAAGCCGGCGGAACATCGGTGCCGAGATCTCCTCGGCGAAGCGCTGCAACTCGTCCCGCCGGGCGGTGTCGAAGTCACTTCGCCAGATGCGGATGAACATGAGCGCACCGTAGCGATCGACAATGGGGCCTGATACCAGGAGGAGCTCTGCCTGACCGAATACGCACAGCTGTTTGGAGACCGATACAGCACATCACTGCTAGCCGATGCTGCCTACCAGGCTGGGGTCGATCCCGGTCCGGGCGACTCGAAGGTGATCCTCCGAGGGTCGCCCCGCGCGGGTCTCCGTTGACGAGACGGACGCCTCGCGGGACGGGACAGCCAGATCATTCTCCCCCAGCCGGGCATGTGCGTGTGAGCTCGCACGTCTGTGATGGGGGCCTGCCTCGTTTTCGATGCGGTAATCGGCGCCAGGCCTGAGCCTTCCAGCCTGGATTAGCGGCTCTTCGGAGATGAGCGGGGTGTAGGGGTCCGTCGGGCCTCGAACGGAGTATCCGTGGACGACTCGGGACATCACCACCTGCTCGACTGACCATGCGAAAAAGAGAGATCCCTCTTAAGGCGGGACTGGTCGAGCTCGGGGTTCGGATGTCGTTGTGCTCAGTGACTCTGAAGCCAACCGGTGAGGTGGGCTGTCAACGACGTGGCCGTGTTCGTCGGGGACGATGTGTCCCCCCTGGTCCCAGGTTGACGTGGGGTAGGGTTCGCCAGGTCCGAATGGCTCGGTCCGCCGTGGGCGCTTGAATGATGGCCCCCGGCTCGACAGTGAGGAGCAGCTTGGGTAACGAGGTGGTGTCAAGCCACTGACGGTAGCGGCCGACGACCTCGCGATGACTTGATCGGGATCGATAACACAAAGGTGGCTAGGCAAGGTGGAGCTCGAGCACTGGGAGCATCCGTCCGGGGATAGAACCGGATGGGGCTTCACCCACAAGTGCAGCGCCCCGGCGTCGGTACCATGCTTCGGCATTGGGGTCGGCCTCGATGCGAAGCCGGGTAGCGCCCTGCCTACGTGCGACCTCGACTGCGTCATCCCAGAGCGCCCGGCCGGCGCCCGAACCGATATGGTCCGGAGCTACGAAGAGATCCATCAGCTCGGCTTGCTCTCCTCGAACGAGCAGGGCAAAGAATCCGATAACACGCGAGTCGTCTTCAGCGACTCGGATCGACTCTGTTTTCAGCCGGTTCCGGGTGATAGTGAGTTCGGCTCGGCAGGCTTCCAGGAACTCGTCGTCGTATCCCCAGAAACCCTTCGATCGCAGGGCAAGATCGCTGAGGAGATCGAGTTCGTCGCGCCTGGCAGGCCTGATGGAAATCACCGCAACATTATGGCCAGCGGCTGACCCTCCAACCCTTGCTGGGTAACACCGGGCCAGTGGGTCAATCACGCCGGAGCCGATACCAGCGCGGGTTGGCCTTTTTGAAGACTGCGGGCATACCGGATGCGTCGAAGTGCTGCTCATCGAGCACTCTCCACCCGGCGTAGGCTGTTTCCACCTCATCGCGGCTGAGCCCGCGTGGGGTTGGGCCCTTTCGTCCCGGTGAAAATGCGTACATGAGCAGGGTGGCATCGTCGGTGGTGACTGCGCTCACCTCCCGAGCGACCGTCTTGACCTCACCAGGCGCCAGTCCGTGTA
>JAPUJM010000114.1 GCA_027296205.1 Actinomycetota bacterium | reverse complement strand
GTGGCCAACGCCTCCGAGCCCTGGCTCCTCCCCGACCTCGACTCCATTCCCGAGATCGACGTCGAGTACGCCAAACATCCGAATGGGCCCGATGGGACGTTCCTTCCCTACATGCGAAATGTCGACACCTTTGCCCGGCCGTGGGCGATTCCCGGCACCGCCGGACTGGAGCATCGGGTGGGCGGACTGGAGAAGGATGCCCTTTCCGGCGATGTCTCCTACGACGCCGGCAACCATCAGCTGATGACCGACACCAGGGCGTGGAAGGTGGCCAACATCGCCAACGACATCCCCCAGTTGGAGATCGATGGTGACGAGGACGCCGAGATCCTGGTCCTCGGATGGGGGTCGACCTTCGGGTCGATCCGCGCTGCGGCAAGGAGGTCTCGTCTGGACGGGCACAAGGTGGCCTGCCTGCACCTGAGATATCTCAACCCGCTGCCCAACAATCTGGGTGACCTGCTCCGCTCGTACGACAAGATCCTCATCCCCGAGCTCAACACCGGACAGTTGTTGAAAGTGATCCGGGCCGAGTTTCTCATCGATGCCACCGGCTTGAGCAAGGTCGCCGCTGAACCGTTCAAGGTGTCAGAAATCACCGAAAAGATCCTGGAGATGGTCAAATGACTACGCGTTCATACACAAGGGCCGACTTTCAAACGGACCAGGAGGTCCGCTGGTGTCCCGGGTGTGGCGATTACACGATCCTCGCTTCGGTGCAGCAGTTCTTCGCCACCCTGGGCCGGCCACGCGAGGAATTCGTTTTCATCTCGGGGATCGGCTGCGCCTCCCGGTTCCCGTACTATATGAACACCTTCGGGATGCACTCGATTCACGGAAGGGCTCCCGCCATCGCAACAGGCGTGGCGACCACCCGGCCCGACCTGTCGGTGTGGGTGATCACGGGTGATGGTGACGCCCTCTCGATCGGCGGCAACCACCTGATCCACGTCCTCCGTCGCAACGTCAACCTGAAGATCCTCTTGTTCAACAACCAGATCTACGGGTTGACCAAGGGGCAGTACTCGCCCACGTCCGAGATTGGGAAGAAGACCAAATCATCCCCGTTCGGGTCTATCGACTACCCGTTCAACCCGGTTTCGCTTGCCCTTGGAGCCGAAGCGAGTTTCGTCGCTCGCACGCTCGACATGGATCGAAATCACACTCAAGCGATGCTGAAGGCCGCGTACGAGCACGAAGGGGCGGCCTTCATCGAGATCTACCAGAACTGCAACGTCTTCAACGACAAAGCGTTCATCCAGGTCACCGGAAAAGAAGAGCGTGTTCACAATCGCATCGACTTGCAGCACGGAAAGCCGATCGTCTTCGACGGCGGATCCAAGGCAATAGTCATGCGTGATGGACAGGCCACCATCGTGGAGTCGTCATTGGTCGACCCCAACGCAATCCTGGTCCACGACGAGACGAGGCCAGATCCGGCTATCGCCTTCGCGCTGAGTCGGCTGTCTCACGGTCCGTATGGCCCGACACCGCTCGGGATCTTCCGAAATGTCGAACGCCCCGTTTACGACGTCGAGCTCAACGCCCAGGTCGCCGAGGCGAAAGAGAAACTTGGCGAGGGCGACCTGGAAAAGCTCATCCGGTCACACGGGACGTGGGCGGTCGAGGCAGAATCACCTAACGGAGGCTGAGTCTCAGATGCGTCGCCGGATCTCATCAATCTGAGCACGCACCGACTCGGGACTACCCGAGCCAGATGTTGCCCGGGCCCTGACTGAGGCCGTTGGGTCGAGCCGATCGAGATCTGCCTCCTCAAAGCGTTGGTCAATTTCGATCAGATCGTCGATCGTTGCCTCTGACAGAGTTTTCCCGCGGGCTTCGAGAAGGGCCACCAACTCACCTACGAGCGTATGAGCCTCGCGGAACGAAACACCACGACGCACCAGCTCCTCGGCGAGGTCGAGACTCACCGTCTCCGATCCTGGACCTGGAGGGTGAAACTCGAGCCCGCCGAGCAGTTCCACCATGGCTCCCAGAGCCGACGCCAGCGTGTCGTCGGCATGAAAGACGATCCGCTTGTCTTCCTGGAGGTCCCGGTTGTATGCAAGCGGCAGGGCTTTTTGGAGAGCAAGGATCGCGGTCACGTCACCGGCCACAGTGCCGGCTCGCCCCCGGATCAACTCCGCGATGTCCGGATTCCGCTTCTGGGGCAGGGCCGATGAGCCGGTGCTCACCTCGTCACCGAGGGACAACCATCCGAACTCTTTGGTTGACCAGAGGACGATCTCCTCGGCGAGTCTCGACAGTTCGATCATCGACTGGGCGCAGCAAAACACATACTCAGAGACGAAGTCCCTCGATCCCACCGCATCGAGGGAGTTGGGGATCACACCGCCCAGTTCGAGATCCTTCGCTACGGCATCGCGGTCGAGCGGAAGAGAGGATCCAGCCGAGGCCCCGGCGCCCAGCGGGGACATTGCGATTCTCCCGACAGCGTCGGTGAATCTGTCCGCCCCTCTCAAGGCCATCCATGCGTAAGTCAGAAGGTGATGACCGAGCGTGGTCGGTTGGGCTTGCTGCAGATGGGTGTACGACGGAATAACCGTCTCGGCATGGGTTTCGGCCATCGACGCGACGGTGCCGGCGAACCGGTGGAGCTGTTCTGCGCGTTGAGCGCCGGCCCGGCTCAGATAGAGACGAAGGTCGAGTGCGACCTGGTCGTTTCGGGAACGCCCGGTGTGCAGCTTCCCGGCCGTCTCGCCGACGATCTCGCCCAGTCGCCGCTCGACGGCGGTGTGAACATCCTCGTCGGTGGCCTGGAAAGCAAACTCGTCGGCTTCCGCCTCGGCGAGGATGGTGCGGAGCCCCTTGGCGAGGGTTTGCGCCTCTTGGGGCTCGATGACGTTGGTGGCGCACAGCATCTCGACGTGGGCGATGGAGCCTTCGATATCCACCTGGAGGAGACGGCGGTCGGATTCGTCTGTGGTGAATCGCCACATTGCCTCCGATAGGGAGCCCTTGAATCTGCCGCCCCACATGGTCACGACCTCGGTCCTGTCCCGTAGCCACGAATCCTCAGAGCATTGAGCCTGATGAACCCTTCAGCGTCTGCCTGGCGATAGACGTCATCGGCTTCGAAGGTGGCCTCCTCCGCGTCGTAAAGACTGTTCGGCGATCTGCGCCCGACTACCCGAGCCGATCCTTTGTACAGAACCAGACGCGCTTCGCCTGTCACCGGCTCCTGAATCGAGTCCATGGTCTCCTGCAGAGCGATTCGCTCGGGCGAGAACCAGAACCCGTTGTAGACGATCCTGGCGTATCGGGTCACCAGGTCATCACGGAGGTGGAGTACCTCACGATCGAGCGCGATCGACTCGACCGCCCGGCGACCGATGTGAAGAAGCGTTCCCCCGGGCGTCTCATAAACGCCCCGACTTTTGATGCCCACGAACCGGTTCTCGACGATGTCGACGCGGCCGACGCCGTGACGCCCGCCGATCTCGTTGAGGCCGGCAAGAAGCTCGACCGAGCTCAGTCTCGTCCCGTCTATGGATACCGGGGTGCCGGCCTCGAATCCGATTGTCAACTCCTGAGGGTCGTCGGGCGCATCCGTGGGGTCGACGGTCATCCGAAACATGTCGGCCGGCGGAGCCTCCCACGGATCCTCGAGAACACCACCCTCATAGGAGATGTGGAGGAGGTTGGCGTCCATCGAGTATGGCGCATCCCTGGTTACAGGGACGGGAATCCCCCTGGCCTCGGCGTATGCGATCAGATCGGATCGCCCCCCGAGATCCCACTCCCGCCAGGGGGCGATCGTCTTCAGGTCGGGGGCCAGCGCCGCGGTCGAAAGCTCAAAGCGAACCTGATCGTTCCCCTTGCCGGTGGCTCCGTGCGAAATCGCGTCGGCCCCATGCTCACGGGCCGTCTTGACCAGTCCCTGACTGATGATGGGCCGCGCCAGGGAGGTTCCGAGAAGGTACTCACTCTCATACACTGCGGCGGCACGGACTGCCGGGAACACCGCGTCGTTGACAAAGGGCTCCTTGAGGTCGTCGACGACCCCGGCGATGGCTCCGGTGGCGAGTGCCTTTTCCGCAGCCTCGGCGACCTCGGGACCCTGGCCGACATCGGCAGTGTAGGCGATCACTTCGGCGTCGTACTCCTCCCTGAGCCAGGCGAGGATCACCGACGTGTCGAGGCCACCCGAATAGGCGAGGACCACCTTCATGCTTCTCCCACAGTTGCAGCCTCTGCCGAAATGGGAGCGCGCTCGTCAACCGAGAATCTTGGCCTTCTCGGCAGCAAGCTCTTCCCACTCGACGTGAAGTAGGCGCGCAGTACGACGACCGGTTCTTCTAGCTCCACTTCTGCCGACCGTGACTCTCCTACTGGAAGGTGGCTGAACCATACCAGAGCACCAGAACCGCCCGGAAAGACGAACCAAGCGTCACCCGATCCCGTTGATGACAAAGGTCTGGAGCTCCTCTGTCAGGTCATCCCGGTCCAGTGGCCCGGCCGGGTCATACCAGCGCTCCAAGGCGTTGAGCACCGAAAGTATGTAGATGGAGGCCGTCTTGGGATCGATGTCGGAGCGAAACGACCCGTCACCCACCCCATCGGCCAGGACAGACCGGAACACCCCTTCGTAATGATCCCGAGCCTGAACGATTCGCTCACGATGCTCGGTGTCGAGCATGCGAGCCTCGTTCAGAAAGGTCCGGGCCACATTGACGTTGTCGAGGACCACACCGACGTGCCCGGCGACAAGGGCAGCCAGCCGATCGCGGGCGTTTCCCGGTGTCGCTTTGGCTTGCTCCGCCGAGGCCTCGAAGAGCCGCGCCCCTTCTTCGACCACCTCGACCAGCAAATCCTGCTTCGAGTCGACATGGGAGTACAGCGAGGACCCAAGCAACCCCAGCTCCTTACCGAGATCCCGCATCGAAGTGCCGTGATAGCCGCGTTCGGCGAACAGACGACCTGCCGCGTCGATCACGTCCGATCGGGTGTTGCGGACCGAAACCACTAGTGGCCCATCTTACAAATGATTGCGGTGTCTCTCCGGCCCTCGACGTCGCTCGCTGCGTCCTCCGCCTTGACGCACCTACGGGTGCGCCTTCGTTGTGCGTCCTGGCGAATCGAGCGCCGATGTCTCGGAGACACCCTCACACGATTCGTGCGACAGACCACTAGCGGTGGTCGTAACGAACCACGACCCGGTCAGAGACCGGGTGCGACTGACAGGTGAGGACGTATCCGGCCTCCACCTCTTCATCGATCAAGGCGTAGTTCTTTGCCATCGTGACCTCGCCCTCCTCGATCCTCCCCTTGCAGGTCGCGCACATCCCTCCCTTGCACGAGAAGGGCAGCTCGGAGCGCACTCGAAGCGCCGCGTCGAGTATCGATGTCTCGGATGACATTCGGGTGTCCACAGCCCGCCCGTCGAGGATCACCGTCAGCTCGACGGTGCCCTCTCCGGGGGGCGGCTCCGGAGGCAGCGTCGTGGGGTCAACAGGGCCGGCAAAGAACAACTCGTCATGAATGCGGTCTTCCGGGACGCCAAGGCCGTCAAGAGTCTCCGTCGCCATCATCACCATTTCATAAGGACCACACAGGTACCAGTCATCGACCGGGGCATCCCCCAGAAGCCGGTCGTGAATCGTCAGAATCTTGTCCGCGTCTATCCGGCCGGAGAGCAGCGGCACATCGGAGCCCTCCCTGCTGAGCAGGTGGAAGAGTTGGAATCGGCTCCCGTAGCGATCCTTGAGCCCTTCCAACTCCTCCAGGAACATGATGCTGTTGGCTGTTCGGTTGCCAAACAGCAGCGTCCAGTTGGCAAGTGGCTCACTCTCCAAAGACGTCGCGATCAGCGAAATCACAGGTGTGATGCCGGATCCAGCCGCGATGGCCACCGCCCGACGCGAACTTTCGGGGTCGATCTCGATGGTGAAATCACCGACCGGCGCCATCACGTCGAGCACATCGCCGGCAACCAGGCCGGCCGTGGCGTAGGTGCTGAAGGCTCCTCCTGGAAGCCTCTTGATACCGACACGCAACTTGCCCGAATTGGCGTTGGCGCAGATCGAATACGACCTACGGACGTCCTCGCCATCGATGAAGGCTCGCACGGTCACGTGTTGCCCGGGCAGATAGGCGAAGGTCTCCGACAGTTCGTCAGGAACATCGACGGTGACAGCCACGGAATCCTCGGTGAGCGGGCTCACTTCCGTGACGCGCAGCTGGTGGAACTGGAGCTCGCTCATCAGAACTGTTTGAAATAGTCGAACGGCTCACCACAGGACGAGCACACCATCAGGGCTTTGCACGCTGTCGAGCCGAAACGGGCGATCAGTTTCGGGGCGGAGGCATCACAACGCGGGCACAAGACGTCTGGCTCGGGGATGGGTGGTGCGATTCCGAACTCGCTCAGCTTGCGGTGACCGTCCTCGCTGATCCAATCGGTGGACCAAGCCGGGAAGTGAACGGTTTCGACCTCGACATCCTCGACTCCAACCTTTTCGAATGCGGTGACGATGTCGTCCTCGATCTGGCCCATCGCCGGGCAGCCCGAGTACGTCGGGGTGATGGTGACGATGGCGCGACCCTGGTTTATCTCGACCGATCGGAGAATCCCGAGGTCATCAATCGTCAGAACCGGAATCTCAGGATCAACGACCGACGCTGCCACTCTCCGAGCGCTGACGATGCTGATGGTGGGTGCGGTCACCATTGCAGCCCCGGGTAGCTTCGCTGCACCCACTGCATCTCGGCGAGCAAGAACCCGAGGTGCTCGGTGTGAAAGCCGCCCCGACCACCCGTCCTTTGATACGGGGCTGATGGGACTTCGAGATTGGCCTCGACGAAAACAGCTTCGATGGTGGTGGTCCAGGCCGACCGATATTTCCCTGCCTCGCCTTCAAACATCTCCGATGTGTATCGCCAGAGGGCGTCAACTCCATTCTGCGCTCGGTGATGGGACTCCTCCGTGCCGTCACCAAGACGGATGACCCATCCTGAGGAGAATCGCAGGTGGTAGGTGGCTTCTTTGAGCGCCTTGGCAGCGATGCCACCCAGTGTCTCGTCGGTGGAGCCCGAAAGGTCTTTCCAGAGCTCCATCTGATAGGCGTCGAAAAGGAGTTGGAGCATCATGGTGTGGGCGAAATCACCGTTTGGCTGTTCGACAAGGAGGAGGTTGGTGTAATCGCGCTCGGTTCTGAACATGGCGAGGTCGTCCTCGGTTCGTCCCTCACCCTCGGTCTTGCCGGCGTGGGTGTACAGCGCCCTCGCCACACCGAGATGGTCGAGGGCTTTGTTACCCAGCGCGATATCTATCTCCAGCTCAGGCGTGTTGGAGATCAGTTCGCCGAGACGCTGAGCAAGCACCATGTTGTCGTCGGCGTGAGCCAAAAGAGTCGTGATCCGGTCGTCAGGATCGGGTGGAGGAGTCCCTTGGGGAGCTGTGCTGGTGACCTGATTCGTCACATCTGGCCTACCTCTTCAGGAATCTCATAGGTCGTCGCCAGCCGATAGACCTTCTCGTTGGCCTCGACATAGTCGGCCGCGGCGTCCGGCTCAAAAGCATGAACCTCCGTGCTGGGCACCACCCACACGCTCACACCCTCACCGCGTCGGGTGTACACGTCGCGGGCGTTCTCGAGCGCCGTCTCGACATCGGGCGCATGCAGGCTCCCGAGGTGAACGTGGGATATCCCACGGTGGGCCCGGACAAACACCTCCCACATTGGCCAGCTCTCGCCACTCAGATCAGTGGTCTCTTCGATTTCCGCCTTCTCGCCCGGGGCAACGGGAACGTCGTAAGTCATCAGTCAAACCTCCTGGACATCACTAGGCCGCCGAGCGGACCTCTTTCTTCGCAGCGTGCGCCATCGCCGCTTCGCGGACCCACGCCCCGTCCTCCCACGCCTTCACCTTGTGGGCAACACGCTCCCGGTTCATCGGGCCGTTCCCTTTGACGACACGCCAGAACTCCTCCCAATCAATGTCCCCGAAGTCGTAGTGGCCCCTCTTCTCGTTCCAGCGAAGATCGGGATCCGGGACTTCAAGACCGAGGTAGTCGGCCTGGCGGACGGTCATGTCGACGAACTGCTGGCGCAGGTCGTCGTTGGTGACCCTCTTGATCTTCCACTTCATCGACTGCTCGGTGTGGGTCGAGTCGCTGTCGTGGGGCCCGAACATCATCAACGCCGGCCACCACCAGCGGTTGATGGAGTCCTGGGCCATCGCCTTCTGCTCAGGTGAGCCGTGGCAGAGTCTGATCAGAAGCTCATATCCTTGACGTTGATGGAAGGACTCTTCCTTGCAGATCCGCACCATGGCCCTGGCGTAAGGACCATAAGAGCAGCGGGTGAGCATGACCTGGTTGGTGATGGCGGCGCCGTCGACCAGCCATCCGATTGTCCCCATGTCGGCCCAACTGAGCGTCGGGTAGTTGAAGATCGACGAGTACTTGTGCTTGCCCTGGTGGAGGAGCTCCTGCATCTCGTCACGGCCGACGCCGAGTGTCTCGGCGGCGGAGTAGAGGTAGAGCCCGTGGCCGGCCTCGTCCTGGACCTTGGCGATGAGGATCGCCTTGCGATAGAGGGT
>JAPUJM010000113.1 GCA_027296205.1 Actinomycetota bacterium | reverse complement strand
ACGCCTTCCTCGTCGAGGACTTGGTAGAGCCGGGCCTTGGAGATGCCTAGCCGACTCGCCAACTCTGTGGCCAATTCCTGATCCGGGTCCCAGGCTTCGTATGCCTTGATGATGTCTTCGGCTCGGCCCATGCCGACTCCTGGTTGGGTCTCCGATGGACCCTCTCGAGTAGTGTCTCTGAGCGACTTGTTTGGGATTGTCACTGCCAGTCCGTCGGTGCGCTCATTCTGAGCGTAGTGGTCACCTTGACTTCACCTTGACTGGTGGGTATTGTCAAGATGACTCGGACCCGAACCTTGAGGGAAATCTCCTCAACTAGTGGGTCCCGTGGGACTCGAACCCACAACCAACGGGTTAAAAGCCCGGTGCTCTGCCAGTTGAGCTAGGGACCCTGGACGGCAGAGTACCGCCGGCAGCTCGATTGCCCACAGTCGGATCTGCCCTCTGTCACGCCCCGACATAACCTGATGAGATGAGCACGATTCGGTTTGGAATCTCGCATCTGCCGCCTGAAACCGGCAACGACGCCGAGTTCCTCGATTCCCTCGTGGAGCAGGGGCATCGTGGCCTCGAGCTCCCCTTCACCTCGGGGTTCCCCTGGAAAGAGAGACGGTGCCGGTCCTTTGGCGAGTTGGCAGCCGAGCGAGATGTGCGTCTCTCGGTTCATGCCCCCTATTTCGCAGGGCTGACAATCCAGGATGAGGACAAGGGAAAGCGGTCGCTGGCGGCGCTGGAACACACGATGAAGATCGGAAGGTGGCTCGGTGCGCCGGTGATCATCGCCCACTTTGGGAGCAACTACGGCGAGGACGCCGAGTTGACGATGGAGCGCATCAGGTCAC
Source organism: Actinomycetota bacterium (assembly GCA_027296205.1). GTDB lineage: Bacteria > Actinomycetota > Acidimicrobiia > Spongiisociales > ZC4RG35 > SZUA-217. The sequence goes on along the minus strand of JAPUJM010000113.1, from coordinate 3,203 downwards.
GGCTCGACCAGGTCGCTCCCAAGGTCGAGTCGCTTGGGGTTGGGATGGGTCTGGAAACGGCAGGCAACGCCCACTCGTTCGGGACTATCGGGGACATTGCCCAGCTGGCTACCGAATTTTCGTTCGTGCGCCCGGTCATCGACTGGGCGCATGTTCACGCCATGACCGGAGGAGGGCTGACAACCAGAGCCGCCTTCAAGTCGGTCTTGTCATTCATCCAGGAGAGCTTTCCCGGATGGATGATCCAGCCTCTTCAAGTTCAGTTCTCCGACAATGAGTTCGGATCGGCCGGCGAGATCCGGCACATCCCATATGGCGAGGGCAGCCTGCGGGTTGGTCCCCTTGTCGAGGCGGTGGAGGAGCTTGCCATGTCGATGGTCCTCATCTCCGAGGCGAGGGACATGAAGAGTCATGGCCTCATCTGGGACGAGGTTCAAACGCATATCGGATCGGCGGACAACTCGGCCGAACGAATGGTGGCCTCGGCACCAATCGACTTCCCATCGCCGGTGCGGGTAATCCGGGACGGCAAGCACTTCGCACCCCCTCACCTCGACCGACCGATCCGGCTCAGCAATATCGACAAGATCTTCTTTCCTGAGGACGGCTACACAAAAGGCGACCTGATCCAGTACTACAGCTCGGTCGCGCCCGTCCTGTTGCCTCATCTTGCGGGCAGGCCGATTTCTATGTCGCGTTATCCCGACGGGATCACCGGCTCGTCGTTCTACGAGAAGCGGGCCCCCGGCCATCAACCAGAGTGGATGCGGACCGTCCCAGTTGTGTCCGACTCCCAGGGTGGAGTTGTCGACTTTCTACTGGCCGATTCCGGTGAAGCGCTGATGTGGTTCGCCAATATGGGCTGCATCGAGGTTCATCCGTTCCACTCCCGCGTGGAAGATCCTGAGATGTCTTCCTATGCCGTCTTCGACTTTGACCCGGCGGAGGACTCGACGTGGGACCAGGTCGTGGTGGCAGCACAACTGCTCGAGGTCGCCTTGGATCGGCTCGGCCTCACCGGCTATCCGAAGCTCTCGGGCTCGAAAGGCCTGCACGTGTATGTGCCTTTGGAGCCGAGACACGATTACGCCCGAGTGAGACGGTTCGTCGGGGAGGTGGGTGAGTATCTGGCCGCAGCCAACCCTGACGACATCACGATGGAGTGGGACAAGCCAAAGAGGAGGGGAAAGGTCTTCATCGATCACAACCGCAACGCAAGCGGTCAGACGGTGGCCTCGGTCTATTCGGTGAGACCTCTGCCGGGCGCTCCGGTGTCGGCCCCGCTGACGTGGGACGAGGTGGGCAGCTTCGTCAATGGAGACGTCACGATTGCCAACCTGTGGGATCGTCTCCAGCGGTTTGGGGATCTGTTCGCACCGGTTGTAGCGGGGGGGCAGACACTCGACGCGGCTGAAAAGGCCCTCGGGATCGGCTAGCTCTTTGCAGTTTGGGTCTGAACGTGATGCTGTTTGACCCGGATACGGGCCGTACAACCTGAGGTTCGCTCTTTGGCTTTGGCGGGGAAAGACGCAGATCGCGGAGTACGGGAACCATCGGTAGGATTGTGGGATGGAGGTCTATGCCCGTATCAACATTCTGGGTGGTCTTTCGGTCCGGCTCCCCCGGGGTGGTCTCGACGAGGCCATCGCATTGGACAATGACCCGATCGGCCGGGCCCGGAACTGGGTCAAACAGGGTGTCGACTATCTTCACGTAGTCGACCTGGATGCGGCGGCCTATCGCGACTACCGAAATCGGGACCTGATCGGCCGACTCGTCGATGGGGTCGACGTTCCGGTTCAGGTGGCGGGCGGTATCAGGTCCGAGGGGGAAGCCGAGCGCCTCATTGGCGCCGGCGCCTGGCGGATCGTCATGGGCACTGCCGCAATTGAGAACCAGATCATGGTGTGGGACCTCTGCCGGGAGTATCCGGACAAGATCGTCGTCTCGCTCGATGTTCGACCTGACGAGGAGATCGCCACGCAGGGCTGGACGCAGAACAGCGGTCGTTTCCTCGAAGAGGTGCTCATCGAGATGTCCTCCGCCGGCGTTGTCGCCTTTCTCGTTGCCGAGGCCGGAAGAGACGCTCTCACCGATGCACCCAACCTGCAGATCCTGGCGGAGGCGTTGGCCACCGTGGAAGAACCGGTCATAGCTTCCGGCGGTGTGAGGAATCTCGAAGATCTGCGGGGTCTTCTCCAGTTGGAGGCCAACGGTCGCCGGCTCGGTGGAGTCATCGTGGGCCGTGAGGTGACCGCGGGCCGCTTCACCGTCGAGGAAGCGAAGGACGTGCTTGCCGGGGGCGGTCCGTTGCGGGCACCGGGGGGGATCAGTTCAACGCGCACCTCGGTGGGTGTCGAATCGCTTTCCAGTGCCCTCGAGTTCTACGGGCAAGTCCTCGGGTTTGATCAAGTCCGATCACCATCTCAAGGAGTGGTGGCAGCCGTTGTCCAGGCGGCGCCCGGTCAGCAGATCGAGTTGGTCGAAGGTGGTACCTCCCGACCGGATACCCTCGTTTTCCAGGTCGAAGAGTTGGAGAGGTGGAAAGACCACCTCACCAACACCGGAGTGTCCACCGCCCTCACCTCCGCCGGGCTCGAGATCGTGGATCCCGACGGGCTGGTCATACGTCTCGAGTCGGACTGATCAGCGGATCAGAGTCCGCGATTGCTCCCTCAGGTACTGACGCAGATACCAGGGTCCACCGCCACCCGCTCCCGACGTTCCCGAGCCCTTCCATCCGCCGAAGGATTGGATGTCCGGCCAGGCGCCGGTCGTGGCCCCGGCGGCCCGGTTCACATAGGTGACACCGGCCTCTATTCCGGTGAACCACCTGTCGATTTCCTCGTCGTCGGTAGAGAACAGGCCGGCGGTGAGCCCAAACTCCGTGTCATTGGAGAGGGCGAGACCTTCCTCCAGACCGGATATCGGGGCCACCGCAACCAAGGGCACGAACAGCTCCTCGCTCCAGATCCAGGAGTCGAGGGGTGCGGCGACGACGGTCGGCTCAACGAAGTGACCCTTTGCCAGGTCACCGTCATCCAGCACTTTGCCCCCGATCAATATCTCCCCTCCGCTCTCTCGCACCTCATCGACTGCCCTCTCGAACTTTTCGACGACACCGTTCTCGATAACGGGGCCCATGAAGCTCGACCGATCGAATGGGGTACCCACCCGGACCTCGGAGGTGGCAGCCACCAGCT